>NZ_JBNNTW010000007.1:0-11200 GCF_050279145.1 Lysinibacillus sp. NPDC094177
TTGTAAAACTTTCTCTAAAAAATGCTTTAATAATAGATAATACAGTAAACTTTGAATTAATAAGTTCATATTTTTCTCTTTTATAAAAAAGTGTTTGAACCATTTGTTCAATTTTTTCATTCCATCGGTCAGTATATTGTTGGTACTCCCCGATTACATCAGTCCAAGTGTCAAAAACCGAGGAATGCTCCATATAATCATTCCACCCATTATATACTTTAGAAAAAGTCATATCTTCTTGGAAATCTGGAAACGTATAGCCACCATCAATTAAGATAACCCCTTTAATTTTTTTAGGGTACATTTTAGCATAGTGTAATGCTATATCAGCTCCCCAAGAATGGCCTAAAATATAAAAGGGTTCTTTTAAGACTTGTTCGAATACATCGTTATACCATTTTGCAAGACTTGAAAATAGATAACCATCTTCATTTACAAAAGGAGATGTGCCTCCGTGACCCGGATTATCAAACGACAAAATATGAAAATCATCTTCCAGGTATTCAGCTAACTCGGAAAAGACTGCCCCACTATTTCCAAGTCCGTGTAAACAGACTATTGTGGGTTTAGTGTTCTTTCCTAATTCGTAATAATGGACATCAAACTCTTTAACACATAAACTAATATCCTTCATAATACCCCCTGTTTAGAATTATTTATATTTGTTTATTTCTACACATTTTTACAATATCCCTTCTTCCACTAACCTGCACCGTTAGTTCAATAGCAACAATCTTTAAGAAAACAGCCTTTAATATTTTTCTAATAACTTATTTTCTTTAATTAATTTATTTGCATCTCCGATTACTGGCGAAAGGATTAGACCCTAGTCAGTGGGAGGGATATGAATATCCTCTTGCGGCGGGCATCGTTGAAAATGCGACAATTATTGATGAGGTAGCACTTTTTGAAATTATAAAAGAACAGGTAGTGAAATGGACTGGGAAACTACAGGATGTAGCGCTCGTGAATAAGCTAACAAGTAGTAAAATAGCAGCTATTATGCTATTAATAGCTTTAATAGCTGCTATTTTATTTGCTTTATATTACCTAAAATGAATGAAGTCTAATCGAAAGAAAGCGATGTGAAGCAACTTCAACAACAACTAGTTAAGTTAGATGAAAAGCAAGGAGTATCTACCTCAAATCTTTTAGTGATGAGACAAAAGCTACTGGAAACAAGAGCGATTGAAAAGGTTGTTTTAGATTTAGCTGAGACTGAAGAAGTAACAGGGACACGTGGAACAATTAGAGAAGGACGCCGATTTGACTTTAAAAGCTACTATACAAATAACAACATTCTATTATGAAGGACAAAAGCGCGCATACTTCAAATGTATGGGCGTCAATTAGTATAGGAGGACATAAAAATGGGAATTGCTTATACAATTACAGTATTTATTTTTGGGCTCGTACTAGGCTCATTTTTTAATGTAGTTGGCTTACGTGTGCCTATGAAGGAGTCCATTGTGCGTCCACCCTCGCATTGCACTTCTTGTAAAAGACAGTTGACGGCGCTTGATTTGGTGCCTGTTTTGTCTTATTTATTTTTAGGTGGAAAATGCCGTAGCTGTGGACAAAAAATTTCTTGGATTTATCCATTGATGGAACTTATAACAGGTGTATTATTTGCATTTTCTTATTGGAAATTAGGCTTTAGTGCAGAATTTTTTGTAGCGCTATTATTAATTTCATTATTAGTCATTATTGTTGTATCGGATTTTGCGTATATGCTTATTCCAGATAAGATACTATTATTCTTTTTACCATTGCTAGTTTTTGGACGCGTGATATCCCCTTTGTCTCCGTGGTGGGATAGTATAGTAGGTGCTATCGTAGGTTTTGGCATATTATATTGTATAGCTGTCCTATCAAGAGGTGGAATGGGTGGAGGTGATATTAAATTATTCTTTTTACTTGGTCTCGTACTCGGGACAATACATGCACTTCTGACGCTATTTATAGCCGCCGTGATTGGCATGATTGTTGGGATAGTTGTGCTAAAAGTAAGCGGCCAGGGAAGAAAAACTCCTATACCATTCGGACCATCAATTGCTCTAGCAGCTATTATAGTCTATTTCCATGGGGATGCGTTGATGAATTGGTATCTAGGATTTTGGTAATTAATCAGTCGGGGTCCTTCAATGATTAATAGTCTTCACTAACCGGGCTTTACAGGTAGTTTATTGCGGGATAAATCTTGTAGATCATGGAGGGGTTAAGATGAAACCAATTATCGGTATTACGGCTTTTGCAGAGGATGATTTGTCCTCAAGATTAAATGCTGCGTATAGCAAAAGTATAATTGAAGCTGGTGGTGTTCCACTTATAATTCCGCTTGGCGTGGAAAAGGATATATCGCAAATTTTATCATTGACGGACGGGTTATTACTATCCGGTGGCTATGATGTACATCCATTCCACTTTGATGCAGAACCTCATCCAAAATTAGGGAAGGTTCATCCAGAAAGGGATTCGGTTGAGCTTGCGTTAATCAAATCGGCCAGTATACGGAAAATGCCAATTCTCGGAATCTGTCGAGGGCTCCAAATACTAAATGCTGCGTTTGGAGGCACAGTCTATCAGGATATTGAAAGCGAGTACCATAGTCGAAAATTAATAAAGCACATGCAACAAGCGGCCCGAGGCGTTACTACACATCATGTTAATCTAACACCTAATACATTATTAAAAACGATTATTGAAGAAGAAAAAATTGCTGTGAATTCATTTCATCATCAGGCAATAAACGTAGTAGCAGAAAAATTGAAAGTGGTAGCAAAATCAAGTGATGGTATCGTTGAAGCGGTAGTTCACGAAGATCTACCATTTTGTTTAGCAGTACAGTGGCATCCCGAAGAGCTAGCCATTGCTGGAGATGAAGTATCAAAGAGATTATTTACTTCATTTGTACAGGCAAGCTTGAAGTTCAAGGTAGAGGCATGAAACTTTAGAAGCATAGAATTTTTTATCAAGGACAAAATAACCTTGGTGATAAACATGAAAAAAATAGAGTTGGTAGTGCTGGCTTTTTTACTGTTATATTTTCAATTCAACATGTAAAAGCCGGACATTATGACGATGACTTAGTAAGTAAATTTCTGATTGCGATGTCCAAAAAAGAGGAAGAACAACTAAAAACTTATATATCTTCAAATGTTACAATTCCAGAAATAAGAGAAGAGACGCCAATTAGTGGTTTTTCAGGCTTACCTTCACCTAAAGAGAATGTTAGAGTAGCCTTGGCTTATTTTAACGATGGAGAAAATATGCCTGAAAGAATAGCGTTTATATGGGAAATTACTTTTAATCAAGAAAAAGTTACAGATATTCGTGTTGTTTACGATGGTTACAATCCATTTATGAATGAATCGAAAATTATTAAGGAATATATGAAAAAGTATATAGTGAATATCCTGACGGTATCCCAATTTCCTTTTGACATTACGCATGTAAAAGGAAGTATAAACAATGATATTCTCCTAATAAGGTATCAAAATGTAAACTCACAAGGATTGTTACAAGTGAGAGTTGAACCCGATGAAGAGAATTTAAAGGCAGCAGAGGGTGAAAATATTTACACCTTAAAAAATGGAATAAAAGCATTGTATCAGCCGAACGTAAATCAACTGATTTTTGTTCATGACAGTTTAAAATATTCAATTAGTATAGTAAGTGAAATAACAGAAAATTTTACAGTGCAAGATTTACTTGAAATTGCAAATTCGATGTTTTAAAGGCTTATCATTAAAAATTGAGGATGAGGCGACTCCTTGGAGCGAGCCAGTAGGGGAGCGCAAGCTAAAGGCATCAATATGATAACGACTTCATATCGGAAAAACTCTAGTCGAAAACGTTTAAATTAACTAAATTCATTTCTTGTGTGTAAGGAATCCATATAAAGTGGATTCTTTTTTAATTCTGTACAATAAAGCTAAAAGAATATGAGAAAAAGAGGTATATGCTCCTCTGTGAACATAATATCCTCTTTTTATAATTTAATATTGAGATAACTTTTAGTGTACACGGCGATAAAGACCTACAACTTGCCCTAAAATAGAAACTTGGTCTACGATAATTGGCTCCATTGTTGCGTTTTCAGGCTGTAAACGAAAATGATTTTTTTCCTTAAAGAAACGCTTTACAGTTGCTTCATCCTCTTCAGTCATTGCCACGACAATATCCCCATTATCAGCAGTTGCTTTTTGTTTAACAATAACTAAATCTCCGTCAAAAATACCAGCTTCAATCATTGATTCACCCATAATTTCTAGCATAAATAACTGATCTTCACTTGTACCATAAATATCTGGTAGTGGAAAATATTCATCGATATTTTCAATAGCAGTTATCGGAGAACCTGCAGTAACCTTACCAACAAGTGGGACATGTATAACATGTTGCTTTTGAATAGAATCCTCTGGCTCTAGAATTTCAATGGCACGTGGTTTAGTTGGATCGCGTCGAATCAAGCCTTTTTGCTCTAAACGAGCTAAATGACCATGAACTGTTGAGCTTGAAGCAAGTCCAACAGCTTCACCAATCTCACGTACAGATGGTGGATACCCTTTTGCACGCACCTCTTCTTTAATGAACTCTAATATGGCCTCTTGTCTTTTCGAAACTTTTTTCATGATTGCTCACCTCTTTTTTCTAATCATTCTACTTATTAGTAGTATAACAGAATGCGAACACTTAAGCAAACATAGGTTCGAAAAGTGTTTGACAAAAACGTTTGTTCGCATTATTATGAGAACATATATTCCGAACAAACATTCTAGAAAAGGGGTTTTAAACATGAATTGGTTAAAGAAAAATCCACATATTACAACTTTATTAGGGGCTTGTCTACTATTTGCAGCATACCTTTTTATTACAGATCCAGGCGATGTTACGTACACAGAAATTGAAATTGCACATGGAGATAGCTTATGGTCGTTAGCCGAACAATACCGTGGTAAAATGAAATCGGATGAATGGATTCAGCTTGTAAAAACAGAAAATGAATTAACGAACGTACAAATTATTGCAGGTGAATCCCTAGTGATCCCGGTAGTGGGTGACCAAACCAATCCTATAAATTCAATTGAAATTGCGAGAAACGAAAAATGATTAATAATCAACAATCGGCTGTTGTCTATTGCCGTGTGAGTACAGAAAAAGAGACACAAAGTTCCTCATTAGAGCGTCAGCAGGAGGAGTTGATGCGCTATGCTAAAGAACAGGGCTACGAAGTCAAGCGTGTTTTTAATGACAAGCATAGCGGCTATGATGTGGAACGTGAAGGTTTACTAGAAATGCTCGATTTCATAAAAGAAAAAGAAATAACAGCATTATTTGTGCAAGATGAAACACGCTTAGGACGTGGAAATGCTCGAATGGCAGTGTTGCATTTATTGCAGAAAACCGAAACTGATGTTTTTTCTATGCGAGACGAGGGACCATTACAATTAAACGAAATGGATACGATGCTCCTAGAAATTTTAGCGATTGTAGAGGAGTACCAACGTAGAATTCATAATGCTAAAATACGTCGTGGAATGCGTCGTGCCGTAGAAAATGGATATCGCCCAGAAAACAATTTATCCAACCGTGGAAATCCAAACGGTCAAGAACGTAAGGATGTTCCTGTAGAAGAAATTATCAACCTACGCAATCGAGGCTTCACCTTTGAGGAAATTGCCATGACTCTAAGAGGTCTAGGCTTTAATGTAAGCAAAGCTACTGTCCATAGGAGATATCGGGAACATCAAGAAGGAAGCGAAATGAAATGAAGTTTTAATCAGTGGGAGTTTTATCGTCCCGCTGATTTTTTTTTAAAGCTTTAAGCTCCCAAGGTGAAGGATAGAAACGGCGAAGTGATGGATAGGATCGTCAAAATGACGGATAGAACGTCGAAAGTGAGGGATAGAATGAATAACTAAAATCCATTTACCATGTTGCATGGATATAGAACCGTATCCAGTAGAAAATGAAAAAATAAGAGAAGTAGCGATTTCTACTCCTCTCCTCATAAATTCTATATAATATTGAAAAACATTTATATCACCTATAACTAAGTTTTAATATTAATTAGAGCTAATTCGTTATTCTCGATACCAATTTTCATCAAAAGAGAGGTGTAGGGCTTTACCCACAGCAATGCCAAATTGTATAAAACCTCTACCTCTTGCAGTTATTATATTCCCATCTTGGACAACTAAATCTTCAGAAAAATGACTAAGATCGAAGAAACCTAACTTCTGCATACCTTCTGGTGACAATCCTACAGTATACTTTTTGTTTTTTAATACTCCAGCTATCGCTAAAAGAGATGGAGAGCTAGATATGCTTGCAATGATTGCCCCCTTGGCATTCACAGTACTAATAAAATCTATTAATTCTTGTTCATTTATTATTAAAGCTATATCCATACACCCTGGTAATATCAGGCTATCGATTTCATCAAGATTAACTTCATTTAATTGTTTATCGGCTATACATGATAAACCAGATTCTCCTTTAATTTTTTCACTGTTTAATCCAATAGTTACAAGGGGCTTATTTCCTTGCATTAATATAGATAATGCTACACTCAATTCATATTCACTAAATTGGGGATACAATAATACAGCGGTCTTTTTCATATAATTCTCTCCTCTATTTTAAAACGAAGATTTGGAAATCAACATGGTAGTAAAGTAGATATTATCAATCCCTGAATACCCATTCCTCATCTAAGACAGCATAGTAGTATTCATCCCACCACTCATCTCCATTTGGTATACATTTTTTAAAATAACCCTCACGTCTCATGCCGATTTTCTCCATCACTCGATAGGATGGGATATTTTCTGGCTGGCACGTTGCAATAATTCTATGAAGTTTCATATCATTAAATCCGTAGTCTAGTATAGCTCTTGCTGCTTCAGAGGCGTATCCATTATTGTAATAGTTCGGATTCAATACCCAACCAATTTCATACGTATGGTCACCAAAATATTGATGGAAAACAATATGACCAATTACAATATTTTCGCTTAGTAAAATAATTGGAAAGTAGTTTGCTTTTTCCCTGCTATTTTCTGAAACAAACTTTTTTGCATCCTCTTCATTAAAAACGCCCTCTGGAATATACTTCATCACATTTGGATTTGAAGTATATTTCCAGACAGCTTGCCAATCTTGAACCTCAAATTCTCTAATTAATAGTCTTTTCGTTTTGATAAACATTTCATTCCCCCAAGCATAAATCGATTGTTGTTTTGGAACCCTATAAATTAGTTATACACTTGTAATTTTTTAAAGTCATGCATTTTATGGTATTTATTTCAAAAACATAAGAATGAAAGAAAGGTTGGTATAACTGCATTTTAAGGGAAATCATGCTATACTTTGCATACCATATTCATTAAGATATGTACTGAAAGGTGTGTAACTATGTTATCAAAGGAAAAAATTAACCGAATTAATGAACTTTCTGCTAAGGCTAAAAGTGGTACATTAACAGATGCAGAAGCTAAGGAACAAACAGCGCTTCGCAAGGAATATCTAGATACATTTAGATCAACGATGCGTGAAACAATTGAAAACGTAAAAGTGGTAGATGCTGAAGGAAATGATGTAACACCTGAAAAAGTAAAACAAGCGAAAAAAAATAAATTTCTCAATTAATGTGACACATTTAAATCAATTACGCCTCGGCGTAATTGCGTCTGGATTTTTAATTGTGCGGCACAGTTAATTCCTTTTAAAATCACTGATATTCGCCGGAGGCATTTTCTTTATTCAGTTAGTCATATACAGTTCATTGCTGTGAAAATATTATATTTTAAATAAATTTTTTTACTGAATAAAGATAAAGTATGTAACAAAACGTTAATAGTATAACAAAAGCATTGTTTTCTGAAGCAATGTTTACTAAACTGTAAAAGAACAATATATAGGACGAGAAAGGATGTCACAAAATAATGACTCAACATGCGGATCAACTAGCGATTAATGCTATCCGAACATTGTCAATCGATGCAATTGAAAAAGCAAACTCAGGTCACCCAGGTTTACCGATGGGGGCAGCTCCAATGGCTTATACGCTTTGGACAAAACAACTTCGCCATAATCCGGCTAATCCAAAATGGTATAACCGTGATCGTTTTGTCCTTTCTGCAGGCCATGGCTCAATGCTTTTATACAGCCTACTTCATCTTGGTGGCTACGGCTTACCAATGGAAGAAATCCAAAACTTCCGTCAATGGGATTCATTAACTCCAGGACATCCTGAATATGGTCATACTGTTGGGGTAGAGGCAACAACAGGTCCTCTAGGTCAAGGTATTGCTATGACAGTTGGTATGGCAATGGCTGAACGTCATTTAGCAGCTACTTACAATAAACCAGGTCATGACATCGTTGATCACTATACATTCGCACTTTGTGGTGATGGCGATTTAATGGAAGGTGTAGCAGCTGAAGCTATTTCCTTAGCTGGTCACTTAAAGCTTGAGAAGTTAATCGTGTTATACGATTCTAACGATATTTCTTTAGATGGTGATTTAGAAAAATCATTCTCAGAAAATGTACAAAAGCGTTTTGAATCTTATGGTTGGAACTATTTAAAAGTTGCTGATGGTACAGATGTTGAAGCAATTAACGTAGCAATCGAAGAAGCTAAAAAATCAACTGGCAAGCCAACACTTATCGAAGTGAAAACTGTTATCGGTTTTGGTTCACCAAACAAATCAGGTAAAGCTGCTTCACACGGTGCACCACTTGGTCAAGATGAGGTCGTTTTAACAAAAGCAGCTTATGAATGGACACACGAGCCATTCCAAATTCCTGCTGAAGCATATGATACATTTGCAGAAGCTGCAAAAATTCAAGGGGCACAACCTGAAGAAGCTTGGAATGCTAAGTTTGAAGCATATAAACAAGAGTTCCCAGAATTAGCAGCACAATTTGAAAATGCAATGAACGGTCAATTACCAGAGGATTTCGCTTCAGAATTACCAGTTTATGAAGTAGGTAAATCAGTAGCTACTCGTTCTTCTTCTGGAGATGCAATCAATGCAATTGCGAAGAAAACACCATCATTCTTCGGTGGTTCAGCTGACCTTGCTGGCTCAAATAAAACTACGATGAAAGACGCTGGAGATTTCTCAGCAGACGATTATGCTGGCCGTAATATTTGGTTCGGTGTACGTGAGTTTGCAATGGGTGCTGCTATGAACGGTATGGCACTTCACGGTGGTCTTAACGTATTCGGTGGTACATTCTTCGTATTCTCTGACTATGTTCGTCCAGCTGTACGTCTTTCTGCACTAATGGGTCTTCCTGTTACTTATGTATTTACACATGACTCAATCGCTGTAGGGGAAGATGGTCCAACACATGAACCAATCGAACACCTTTCATCTTTACGTGCAATGCCAAATTTATCTGTTGTTCGCCCAGCTGATGCAAATGAATCAGCAGTTGCATGGGAGCTTGCAGTAGCATCTGAAAAAACACCAACTGTTTTAGTATTATCTCGTCAAAACTTACCTGTGCTTGACGCGTCTATTGATACAGTACGTGAAGGTGTTGCTAAAGGTGCTTATACAGTGTCTCCTGCTACAAAAGAAGTGGCAGATGCAATTTTAATTGCAACGGGCTCTGAGGTTTCACTTGCAATCGAAGCACAAAAAGCTTTAAAAGCTGATGGCATGGACGTGGCAGTTGTTTCAATGCCATCTATGGATCGCTTCGAAAAACAAGACGCAGCTTACAAAGAATCTGTTCTGCCAAAAGCTGTAACAAAACGTCTTGCAATCGAAATGGGCGCATCATTCGGCTGGCATAAATACACTGGTTTTGAAGGGGACGTTCTTGCAATTGACAAATTCGGCGCTTCTGCACCAGGTGAATTAGTAATGGAAAAATACGGATTCACAGTAGAAAATGTTGTAGCGAAGGTAAAAGCTCTATAATTAATAAAATACCGCAATACTCAGTGGGTTAAATCTCCTCTGAGTACTGCGGTATTTTTTCATGTTTAGAGGACTTCGCTAAAGAAATCCAAACAGCTGCACAATGAACTAAAAGCATTGCTACAAAACAGTAAAAGCCCTTGGTACTTCCTTCTATATTTAGCTCATCAGCAATAATACCACTAAACCAAAGAAGTTGACCTGTGATAATTACTGATAGGCTTGCAAAAAGTAAACAAAACCAAATTGATACTTTTTTTATAATCACGATAATGAGTAGCAAAACAGCAAAAAGTAGGGTGGCTTCAAAAATCGGATCAAGAAGTGAAAACGTATTTTCATTTACGAAATGCTTATAAGTAAATCGAGTATCCATGCAACCCCTCCTTAAAAACTATAACGATTTTGGTAATAAAAGGTTTCTTTGATTGAGGAATTTACCTGGTATTAATTTCCGTTTTGTATACAATAATAGAGTAGACATAGAACTAGAAATTAAAAGGAGAGCTAGTAATGAAAAAGTATAGCGTAGTTTTATTTGATTTAGACGGTACAATATCTGATCCTAAAATAGGGATAACGAAATCTGTTCAATATGCTTTGCAGAAAATGGGTATAGTTGAAGAAGATTTTGATAAGCTTGAAACGTTGATTGGGCCTCCATTGCATGTATCATTTCGAGAAATATATGGATTGAATGATGATCAAATACAGCAAGCGATTGCCTATTACCGTGAACGTTTTATCCAATTTGGCATGTATGAGAATAAATTATATCAAAATATATCCTCATTATTAGAATATTTACAGAAGGAAGGATATCAGTTAGCAATAGCTACATCGAAGCCAACTGTATTTGCAGAACAAATACTACAATATTTCAAACTTGAACATTTTTTTGACCTTGTCGCAGGGAGCAATTTAGATGGTACACGTTCAGCAAAAGGAGAAGTTATCGCATTTGTACGCGAACATTTTAATGAAGTGAATATCGATCAATATATTATGATTGGGGATCGTAAATACGATATTGTTGGAGCACATGAAAATCAGATTGATTCTATAGGCGTTACTTATGGATATGGTTCGCTTGAAGAATTAACGGATGCACAAGCAACATACATAGTGAACAGTGTAAATGAGCTGCAAGAACTTTTTAATAGATTAGGTTAAAAAAATACGAAACTACATTGGGAAAATGCAGTTTCGTATTTTTGGGGGAAAACAGATAGAATCGCTGATAAAAGGTTGGAAAT
>NZ_JBNNTW010000007.1:11294-222886 GCF_050279145.1 Lysinibacillus sp. NPDC094177
GGAAATCGCTGATAACCCAGGTAGAATCGCTGATAAAAGGTTGGAAATCGCTGATAACCCAGGTAGAATCGCTGATAAAAGGTTGGAAATCGCTGATAACCCAGGTAGAATCGCTGATAAAAGGTTGGAAATCGCTGATAATCCGGGTGGAATCGCTGATAAATGGACGAAAATCGCTGATAAACCCAGAAAAATCATTGATAAATCAAAACTTACTTCGCTAGCCCGTTTTGAAAAGCGTAGACAACTGCTTGTGTCCGATCTTGAACATCGAGCTTCGATAGAATATTGCTGACATGTGTTTTTACTGTTTTTAAGGCAATGTATAAATCGTCGGCGATTTCCTGATTTGCTTTTCCCTTAGCCATTAGCAATAATACTTCCATTTCACGTTCGGTAAGTTGCTCATACAGTGGGGTATTATTGCCGTGGCGCATGCGATGCATCATTTTTGATGTTACTTCTGGCTCTAAAACGGTTTCGCCACCCATTGTTTTACGAATGGCTTCGGCGATTTGCTTCGCATTTGACGTTTTTAAAATATAGCTGACTGCTCCAGCCTCTAATGCAGGGTAGACTTTGTCATCATCTAAAAAACTTGTTACCATCATAATTTTTGCTTCTGGCCAAGCAGCTAAAATTTCAGCTGTCGCCTCAGCACCTGTCATGACTGGCATCACATTGTCCATTAAAATAATGTCTGGACGTAGGACAAGAGCACGTTCCACTGCCTCTTTGCCATTTTCAGCTTCACCTACAACAGTGATATCTGATTGTGCTGATAGATAGGCGGAAACACCAATCCGCACCATTTCGTGGTCATCCACTATTAACACTTGAATCATTCACTTCAACCTCCTTATGTAGGGGAATTTTAACCTCTACAATTGTACCTTCTCCAGGCACTGATACAATTTTGTACGTACAGCCAATTTCTACAGCGCGTTCAGCAATGTTTTGAAGTCCATAAGAAGTAGATTTATCGGCTTCGACATCAAAGCCGAGGCCATTGTCCTGAATACGTAAAATGGCTAAGTCATCGCGGGCAACAAGCAGTAATTCAACTTCGCTAGCTTTTGCATGGCGTAGCGTATTCGATAAAGCTTCTTGTGCAATACGGAATAAATGATCTTCCTCCGCTTTAGATAATGACATTTCTTCAAGCTCATATTCAATATGAAAAAATACTTTTTGTTGCAGCTCAATAATAAGTTCTTCGAGCCCTTGTGCCAGTGTTTTATTATGCAGTGCTACTGGACGTAAATGTAATAATAATGCGCGCATTTCAAGCTGTGCCTGTTGTACAATTTTTTCGACCTGCTTTAAGCTTGTAGCATTTTCATCGGTTTCGGTTAATGCGGAAAGCAACATCGAAGCTGCGAATAATTGCTGTGATACAGAATCATGGAGCTCACGAGCAAGGCGTTGACGTTCAGCGATAATTCGCTCTTGAATAATTTTATCGTTAGCTTCTGCACGCTCATTGGATAAGCGCTGTAAGCTTTTTCGTTGAGTATCTATTAACTCACTTGTTTGAACTAAAGCTTTTTTCAATGGTTTTGGTAAAGGCTGTTTTTTAGGTAATACAAAATCAGGTTCAACTAACTGTTTCACGATACGGGTTGCCTGAGCCTCTCTTGCACGGGCGGTCATACTGATCCAGCTTGCAATCAGTAAACTAAGCCCAAAAAGTGTGACGACAATGAAACCACTAAGTGGGAAATTATTGTAATTCTGCTGCCATAATGGCTCCCATGTTTTTTCGTTTGGCTCGCCCCAAACAGCGACAAGGAAACCAAATGCAGCGCTCATTAAAATAAAAAATAGAGTAAATATTCTTGAGATAAAGGCAATCATTTACGTAGCACCTCCAAGTCTCCAAGCCATGTTGCAACATGTATAACTAGTGTACGCTTTGCATCCTCAGGGTTTCCATCTGAGAAACTTACACTTTCATTAAGTATACGTTGTGGCCCAACATGTAGGCATTTTAATTCACCAAACAAGGTCGTATATTGTAAGCGGAATGGAATTTCATATGGGATATAAATTTGTACCTTACCAATGCCTTGTCGAATCGTAATGAGACTTGTACCAGCTGGTAAAATTGTTTGTGTTGTATCAATCGTAATATCGCCAGCAAGTCGTTGAATTTGAACATCTTGCCATTTGTAGGCTTCTAATGGTGCAGGCATTGTACCAAATAATTCGTTTTTCACAGCAGGAAGCTTTTCGAAAAGCTCCAAACCAACAACTTTCGGTTCGTTTTCTCTTTGCAAGTATTGATAGAGCATATATAAGAGAATGATGACGATAAATAAGCGTAAACTCCACATTGTGAATAGTGCAATCGAGATAAAGAAAATTCCTGTCCATTTAAAGAAACGATTTTTTTTCGAGAAACTTAAATAAAAAAGTCCTACCCCAATCAATAGACAAAAGGCGCCACCGTTATTAAAAATTGTGAGCTCCACAAAAACGAGTAAAAAGAAGCATAGTACCCAAAAAGTGAGCTTATTAGTTGTGAAATTTTGCAAGAGGGTCACCCTTCTTTCTACTTAGAGTATAAGAGAGGGAATGTGTCCCTCTATTTCAAAACGTGAAAGAATGCGCCTCTAAATATGGCGCATTTCCTTCATTATAACATGTTATTTGTTTTCAATTAGCAGAGGTGCGTTTTCTTCAGTAGCATTTTTTTCTAGCTGTGCAAGACGAGTCTCGAAAGATGTTACTTCATGATCTTTGTCGATTTGGTAAGCAAGTTTATCGATGTATGATTCTAAATCTTCAAAGTTGGTTTTGTTGTTTTTAGCAATCATTCCGTCCATTTGATGGTGAGCGCGAGTTACGTTTTCTTTGCCCATAAGCTGTAATTGACGCACTTTCATATCTTTAATTTTGTGTTTCATTGTTTCAAATTTGCGTTCAAGCTCGAAGTATTCACGTGTACTTGCTTCAATACTAGCTTGTAGTGTATTGTTACGTGCTGTGTAAGCAGCAACTTCATCAGAGGCAAAATCAATTAAATCTTGCTCACCACTAGTAGTAGCTAATTTTAGTTGAGCCTCACGTTTAGCTAATAATTCAGCATTTTGTTTAAATTCTTGCTCTAGTTTCTCTTTTAGCTGACCTTGACGCTCTAATAATTTTCCAGTTTGTTCTGTTTGTTTTTCTGCTTCACGAATGTATTGGTTTAACATCGCAATTGGATTTTTTTGTTCCTTCTTATCAAACAACTGATGTAAATCTGCCTCTACTGTATATTTAAAACGTTGAAATAAGTTCATATTAATTCGCTCCTTTTATTTTGTTAAGTTAGACCATTCTTTTTCAAAGTTTGTAAATGGATCTTCTTCTTTAGCTTCAATCGTTGGGATTTTTACATCTTCGCCATTCCATTTTTTATAGATAACATAGATGACAGCGATTGCTGCTAAACCAACCATTGCAGGGATATTAGAAATTGCTGATAGAACACCAATCAGACCCACTGTAAACCATAAGACTTTGCCGAATGCCGATTTACTTGAAGTGTAGAAGTGCATACCGAGTGCTACAAACAATCCTGAAAATAGTAGACCTGCAATCGGTCCAGTTAAAGCAAGTGCAACACAACCTGCGATAAAGCCTCCTATTAGTAGAAAAAATTTTCTCATATGTTTTAGCTCCTTTCGTTGATACCTTTATATTACCTATTAGCGAGCCTTGCTAAAACGGACTGGAAATTGATTTTACTCTAGGTCTTGAGGCTGAGAATATTCTAAGTACTAAAGGAGAAGTTATAATTTGTAAAAACTTAATTAGCCATAAAGCATTTGATAGAACCGAAAGTAGAAAGTTTTCGACAAAAATAGAAGATGAATGCCTCCTTCGTTTGACAAATAAAAGAGTTTGTATGAGCTATACTTATGAAAAAGAAATGAGCGAAGGAGGATTTCTAGTGAGAACCTATTCCATATATAAAATAAAAGAAGAGCATTTAACGTTTATTTTTGGCAGAGAGCGTAAGTTATTAGAAATGATGCAAGGCTGTGAAGACGCTAACGAGAAATCCTTAAAAGAGCTTGCGTATATATGTGAAACCGTTCGCTTCGATGAAATTGCTACGATGCTAGAGGCGCAACTAGATTCCAAGTATGCACATTTAGAGAGAGCTCGCAATGCGTTATTTTTAGAACATCCTATAAAAGGAAAGATGGCTATTTATTTAGTGGAACGCAAAATTTGTGTCTATTGTGAGGGATCACGTATGCTCGATTTGGATTTGTTCCAAATGCTTGCGAAGATGAGCGAGCGCTTTATTGCATTTAATAAACAAGATAATGAATGTGGATGGTTGAAACCCATGAAGTATACAATGCATTAAGAAAATTCACTATAATATATATAGTAACACGCTTCTATTTGGTGTATAATGGAGCGTGGAGAGTTTTTTTCTCGGTATATATTGTAGTGGAGGAGGTTGGTTGTATGCCTACATGGGGCTGGATTATTATTGTAGTTATCGCATTAGCAGCGGGCGCAGCACTTGGTTTCTTTTTAGCTCGTCAAGCTATGATGAAATATTTAAAAGAAAACCCACCGATTAATGAGCAAATGATTCGTATGATGATGGCGCAGATGGGTCGTACGCCGTCTGAAAAGCAGGTACGTCAAATGATGTCACAAATGAATAAATTCCAAAAATAAGAGGAATTTTTAAAGAGCAACTAGTCCAAGCCAGGGTTAGTTGTTTTTTATTGTATTGATAATTCCGATAATTCATAAAAAACATACAATTCTATAGGAAAACTCGTTATAATGGAAATATTCTATATAAAGGGGTTGTGTGCATTGCAGAAAGAAAAAACAAATGTTGAAAGCTTTGATTTAGATCATACGAAAGTAAAAGCGCCCTATGTACGTTTAGCAGGTGTTAAAACAGGAAAAAATGGCGATGAAGTATACAAATATGATATTCGTTTTAAACAGCCAAATAAAGAGCATATGGAAATGCCAGCATTACATTCCTTAGAGCATTTATCGGCAGACATTATCCGCAATTACTCTGATTATATTGTTGATTTCAGTCCAATGGGGTGCCAAACAGGCTTTTATGTGTCGCTAATAAATCACAATGATTATGAGGACTTATTAAATATTTTGGAAAAAACATTTACGGATGTAACAAAGGCCACTGCAGTCCCTGCGTGCAATGAAGTGCAATGCGGCTGGGCAGCTAGCCATAGTCTAGAAGGTGCACAAGCGTTAGCTAAAGAATTTTTAGCAAAACGTGATGAATGGCATATTGTTTTTGCTGAATAAAAAATATAAAAACCTTGCGTGAATGAATGAACTGCACTCCAATTGTTAGACACTTTCTAACAATGGAGTGCAGTTCAGTATTGCAAGGTTTTTTATAGTGTCAATGAGAGTCACTGCCACTTTGCTTTTCCACAGATCATTTTGAGGAAGAGCCATTATGACACCTTTATTTCATACGGAAATCAACCCCTCGTTTGCAGAAGAACTATATTTTATTTAAATATGACACTTATTGACACATTAGGGTTTTTCATTTGTACTAAAAATGAAATGGAATGACATTAGACGAAGAAGAATCACGATTAATTTTTTGATAAATGAAATTTTCTAAAAAGTCATGGATTAAATCCTCATATTCAGCCATATTTTCATTAAAGGATTGAGCATGAGCACCGTTATCAAATAGTTTCAGCTTCTTAGGTCCAGTTTTTTTATTGTATAAATCCAATGTCATGGAAGCTGGAATAAATGTGTCAGGAATACTATGGATAAAAAGTACTGGATTTTCAATGTTTGTCACAGCTTCGGAAGGTGTCACGCTTTTAAAAGAATAACCGTCTCGCAAGCGGACAAAGAAATCTGCAAAACGAATTGGAATAATCGACCCGTATTTAAATTCTGTCTTCGCAATTTGTCTAAGCAGCATTGAAAAATCAGAAAACGCACAATCAGAAATATAGAAATCAGCACCATCCTCTATAGTTCCTGCATATAGTAGCATTGTTGCGGCACCCATTGACTCCCCATGAATACCAAGAATGGCATCTTCACCAATCATTGCCTTTACGGTTTTGACAACTGCGTCAAGGTCATTTTTTTCATAATAGCCGTAGCTAGTTGTTTTCCCACCTGTCTCCCCATGCCTACGATGGTCAAAAATAACAGAGTTGTAGCCAAGTCGTTCAAAAAGTTGAGCATATTTTACGGAGTTGATTTTATTTTCCGTTACGCCATGACAAATAATGATGGTATTATTCGTTTCCAATGGCTGAAACATAATACCACGAATGGTATAGCTGTTTGGAGAGTCAATATTTAATTCACATTTTAAATTTTTATTGTACCAAGCTTCGTCAAAACGTTTAGCAGTGGTTTCACGTTCACGAACAAATTCAGGATCCTTTTGCTTAATGTACATTAATTTATTGGAGAGCGCGAAGCCAAACAGACCTGTTGCTGCTGCGGCAATCGTCGTCGTTATACCTGAAAATAAAAGCATTTTCTTTTTCATTATTAACACCTCCACGTCCTGTTTCTTTTGTTGTCTAGGCATACAAGCGACATCATTCGTATGTACGCACTTTTCTTATTTGTAATGTTCCCAACTGAGATTGTTTAAAACACGTCAACATTTTACATTATCTTTGGCAAAACTGCGATTATTTCTATTATCGAAAATCGTCAAAATATTTGTTAAAATATACATATCTGCTAGTAGCATATGCATGTAGTGGTCATTTTTGAACAGGGAAAAGGGGAGAATGTTTATGACGAAAGAGGTAGTAATCGTAAGTGCTGTACGTACAGCTATTGGTTCATTCCAAGGAACATTAAAGGACGTACCAGCGACAAAATTAGGGAGTATTGTTATTAAAGATGCATTAGCACGTGCTGGTGTAGCAGGCGAACAAGTCGACGAAGTCATTATGGGGAATGTCTTATCGGCTGGACTTGGTCAAAATCCAGCTCGTCAAGCAGCAATTGCAGCAGGTTTACCACATGAAGTATCTGCATTAACGATTAATAAAGTTTGTGGTTCAGGTCTAAAAGCAGTTCACTTAGCGACACAAGCAATTTTAGCGGGTGATGCGGATATTATCGTTGCAGGTGGCTTTGAAAATATGAGCCAAGCACCCTATGTTTTGAAAAATGCACGAGAAGGCTTCCGCATGGGAGATCAAAAAGTAGTTGATACGATGATTCATGACGGATTATGGTGTGCCTTCAATGACTATCATATGGGCGTTACAGCTGAAAATTTATGTGATGCCTATGAGATTTCTCGAGAAGAACAAGATGCCTTCGCAGCACGTTCACAACAGCGTGCAGAAGCGGCAATTGCAGCAGGGAATTTTAACGATGAAATCGTAGCGGTGGAAATTCCTCAGCGCAAGGGCGATCCTATTATTTTTGATAAAGATGAATTCCCGCGTCAAGGCGTTACAGCTGAGTCTCTATCAAAACTACGTCCTGCCTTTAAAAAGGATGGTTCTGTAACAGCAGCAAACGCATCAGGCATTAACGATGGTGCAGCAGCTGTCGTTGTTATGTCGAAAGAAAAAGCGGACGAGTTAGGCATTCGACCAATGGCATTAATTACAGCGAATGCAAGCGCGGGTGTTGACCCAGCTATTATGGGAACTGGCCCTGTAACGGCAGTAAAGAAAGCATTAGCAAAGGCTGATGTAACGTTAGAAAATATAGATTTAATTGAAGCAAATGAAGCTTTTGCAGCACAATCTATTGCTGTAGATCGCGAACTAGGCTTTAATCATGATAAACTAAATGTGAACGGGGGAGCAATTGCCCTTGGCCACCCAATTGGTGCAAGTGGAGCGCGTATTTTAGTAACGCTTTTACATGAGATGGAAAAGCGTGATGCAAAAACAGGTCTCGCAACACTATGTATCGGTGGTGGGCAAGGCGTGGCAACAGTTATCAAGCGCCCTTGAAGTGAATAAGAAGGTGAAAGCAATGGGAAAGAAAAGAAAACAACAGCAACGCGTAGATAGCAGCGTGACAGCTAGTCTACCAAAGCAGGAGGCAGTGACATTAGCCGATCAGCTAGGCGGTGACGTGCTTGCTAAATTAAAAGCGGCAAAGCAAGATTTAACAGCGAAAGAGCAGGCCGCAGAAGAAGAGCGCCAAGCAAAGCTAGCCTTTGAGCGCAAGCAACGTGAGAAAAACAAATCGTTTGAAGAACTACTAAACGAATATGGCGATAAAGGCTCAAAATTCTAAATTCTAAAGAGAAACAGTGAATCCAAATGCGGGTTCACTGTTTTTTATGTGTTATCAGATTTTGATTAGATAAATTCGGTTGTATGAAAAAATAACCTTTCTAATAGTTCTGTATTAGTAACAGATTGAATCATCGCGTTTAAATAAGTTTCTTTATTCATATTTGTAAAGTTCCAATTAACACCTAGATTGTGCAGATGCTTGCACAAAAATACGAATAGTACGCCCGTTACCCTCTCGAAAAGGGTGTAACATATTCAATTCGGATTGCCAATCTATTTGCTGCTTGATTAATTGTAGTCCAGGTAGGTTCATTATTTTATTGATAAAACAATCCATCTGCATAGGAATTAATAAATTGAAATTGACAAAACCTAGTAGAACCTTTCATTAATTGAACATCTCTAAAATGTCTAGCGAACGTATAAATATCTTGAAATAAATGAGCATGCAAACTTTGGAAGTCATGAAGATGGAACGACTTGATTCTATATGTTCCTTGTTCAATTTGTGTAGCTCTTAGAGAAAAAACAAATGTTTCTGCTAATTCAAGACTTTTGTAATCAGTAATGTCCAGAAGATTTGTTTTTAAAAGGAAGTCATCATTAAGTTTTTTATTGTACTTCTTATTATAAGCTGTTGTGACAACTTCGAGAATCAAACACTTTTGCATAGTATCTTTCAAAACAATATGAAGTTCAATAAATTTTAATAGTCTAGAGGTTTTATTTTAATGACAAATTATTATTTCTATATTATTGATTTATTGATAAAATTAGGATTAATCACTGAATGGTGAGAATGACTACATATGTTAAATATAAGTTGATTGTAGTGGAGATTGGGCGCCCCAGGAAAGCGCTCAATCGGAACGGAAATCGATCCTATTTTTTGGTTATGAGCTTTATTTATTAAAAAATAAAAAACAGGAGACGCTGCCAATACATATATCTCTTTGATAGTATAGTTACAATCTATGATAGGAGAGAAAAAATGATTGAATTAAGCACTAAAAGATTAAAATTAATCCCATTAAATGCAAAGTATTTAGAATTACTAATTAATGAAGAAAAGACATTGGAAATAGAGTTGTCATTAAATAAAGCAGTTTTTCTTGATGAAGAACTAAGACATGCTTTGAAGTTTAGACTATCGAAAGTATTAGAAGATGAAGAAAATTATATTTGGCATACAAATTGGCTAATCGTAGCAAAAGAAAAAAACTGTATCGTTGGTGGCATTATGCTAAAAGGTCTACCGAATGAACAGGGTGAAGTCGTAATCGGATACTATACATTTCCGCAATATCAGGGAAAGGGATACATGACTGAAACTGTTAGGATGATGAAAGATTGGTTACTACGTCAATCTAATGTAAAGTATGTGATTGCTGATACTGATAAAAATAATATTGCCTCACATAAAGTATTACAAAAAGCAGGGGCAACGTTATATTCAGAATCTGAAGAACTATATTTTTGGAGATTCCTATAAGATTATAAAAAAAGACAAAGGGCCCTTTTTAAAGCGCCTTCTGTCTTTTGAGAATTTTCCTCACCAACACGACAATCCCAACAAAAAGAATCGCCCCAGCTGTATCCAAAATAACATCCTGTCCGCTCATCGTGCGTCCTGGTGTAAAGCTTTGACGAAACTCATCAAGCGTTGCTATAAGAGCTGTCCCAGCAATAGCGACACCTGCGGCGAACCGACGTTTTCCCCATGCAAAGTAAATACCAAGTCCGATACATCCGAATCCAACAAAATGCGTTAATTTCCGAATTAAAAATTCTACAAACTTAAAGTAACCACGTTCTTCAACAGAAACAACTGTGTCCCAATAAGGAATTTTTAAAACGGATAATTGCTTTTCAAACGGTTTATTTGCTAATACTTGCTCCAATTCAGGAATAATAGACTGTTGTTCATAGGTCATACTGGAGGAAATCGCAAGTATTACTAAAAATGCTATTAAGATAAGCCATTTTTTCATCGGTGATCCATATATTGTTCGGCTTTTGTTAGCTCTTTTGTTGCTTTAAAATCTGTTATCGAATCAATTTTTTCATAGGCAGCCAGTGTTTGCGCAAGCTGTTCCTGAGAGCTTGCACCAATCACTGTTGAGGCTATAGTAGGTTCTTTCAGATTAAAGGCGATTGCTAGTGCATGTAAATCGTCATAATGTGAAGATAAACCTGTTAATACTGCTGTTAATTCGTCAGCTGAGTATGTGTTAAAGCCATTGACACGCTGTAAACGTTCTTTCCAGCTATATGTTAGTAACCCCTTTGCAACAGTACCACGTGTTACAACAGAAGCTCCTTCACGTGCGATAAAGTCGAACCATTCCTCTGGGCGACGGTCTAAAGCACTATATTGCATCATGACACTTTTTGCAGAACTCGCTGGTAAAAAACGCTTTAGGACATTTGGTCTAATAGAAGAAATGCCATATTCTCGAATCAATCCATCCTTTTTTAAATCTTCAAATGTGTCGATAATGCCATCCCAATCGTCCTCAATAGTACCACCATGCAACTGATAAACATCGATATAATCAGTACCTAGTCGTTTCAAGCTAGCGTGTAGAGCATCCTTTATATAAGATGGGGATGCATCCCAATGCCAACCTTCTATACCTTCTGTCCATCGATTACCAACTTTCGTAGCAACTACAACATCCTTACGACGCTTCCCTAAAATAGCCCCAATAATTTCTTCATTTGATCCAAAATCATATAAATCGGCTGTATCGATGTAATTAATGCCAGCATCTAGTGCCATATCCACGATTTCAGCAGCCTTTTTCTTATCTGTCGAAAGAGACATGCCCCCTAAACTAATTTCTGAAATTAACAATTCACTTGAGCCAAGCTGTCTTTTTTTCATGCCAATGCCCTCCTTCGATTTCTCTACATGTAATGGTACAATGAACATATCTGAAGAACAAGCGAGGTTATAGTCAATGAAAAAGTTTGAAGAAAAAACGACAAAGACTACACCCATTTGGACGGGAAAATTGTGAAACTACAGGTTGATGATGTCACTTTACCGAATGGCAATGTTGCAAAAAGAGAAATTATAAAGCATCCTGGTGCAGTTGCAGTTATTGCTATTACAGATGAGGGCAAGTTAGTATTAGTAGAGCAATATCGTAAAGCTCTAGAACGTTCAATAATTGAAATTCCAGCTGGTAAACTTGAACCTGGTGAGGAGCCGATTGTGACGGCGCGCCGCGAATTAGAGGAAGAAACAGGTTACGGTGCACAAAGCTTAACTTATTTACAAGCATTTGCAACATCACCAGGCTTCGCAGATGAGATCATCCATCTATTTGTGGCAAAGAATTTATATAAAATTGAAAACAAAGCAGATTTAGATGAAGATGAATTTGTCGAATTATTAGAAGTTTCGTTGGAAGAAGCTCAACAAATGGTTGCAGATGAGCGTATATTTGACGCCAAGACCGCGTTTGCAGTACTTTGGCTTGCGGTACAATAAGATAATAATCTTTAGCATAATAGAAGCGGACGAGCATAAGCTGTACAAACCTTGATAGAAAAGGAGCATGTTTATGTCTCGTACGGTGTCTTTATTTTATCACGCTTCCATCATTGCTGTGAGTTTCGTTTGTGGCGTTATCTTATTTCATATTATTGGTGGGCCGAATGCAGAGCCTTTTATTTCATTTATAGAGCCTCGTTTAACAAATGGGGACAGGCATTCTCTATTTCGTTTAGTGTTACCTGTTGCTGTTTCAATAGCTCTTGTACTATTGCTGGCAACACATAGTGTCTTGAAGGTTTTAGTACGTGTAACAGTAGCGATGCGTGCTACCTTTTTTGGCTTTAGCTCGGTTTTTTTATTACAAAAGCTTGAAGCTTTCTGGGTTTATACGATTTGGTGGTTTCCATTTCAGCTCATCTATTGTATATTGTTGCTAAACCTATGCAATTTACTTGTACCAGCTTGGTCAAAGAGAAAAATCGGGAAAATGATAGATGGTCGGACAATTTTGTTGAATTTTATCGCATTTTTCATCATAATAGTGGCTGAGTTTATTGTTATTTCTTATGTATTAAAATGATAGAAACAACTCACGAAAATTAAACATCAGGTAAAATCATACAGAAGCATATTCGAAATCTATTCACTATCTTGTAATAGGATTTACTCCTTTGGTATAATGGAATGAGTTTAGGGGGGCGTCACATGGAGAGCCGAATTGATCGTATAAAAAAACAGTTGCATAGTGCTAGTTATAAGCTGACGCCGCAGCGAGAAGCAACAGTTGCTGTACTGCTGGAGCACGAGGAAGACCACCTAAGTGCAGAAGATGTTTACCTTTTAGTAAAAGAAAAGGCACCTGAAATTGGTCTTGCTACTGTCTATAGAACATTAGAGTTACTAACTGAGCTCAAAATTGTCGACAAAATCAACTTTGGCGATGGCGTTTCGCGCTATGATTTACGCCAAGAGGGAGCTGCGCATTTCCACCATCATCTTGTTTGTATCGAATGTGGTGCGGTTGATGAAATTCAGGAGGATTTACTTGAAGATGTGGAAGCCGTTGTTGAAAATCGTTGGAACTTTATCATAAAGGATCACCGACTAACTTTCCACGGCATTTGCTGGCGTTGTCATGATAAAAACGACGAATTGAATGAAGAAAAATAACAAGAAGCTGTCTGTTTTAATCTTATGTATAGATTGAATCGGGCAGTTTTTTGTTTTATACAAAATTAGTATTTTAGTGTAATAGCTAAACGAATAGGGGGGCGTTTTAGCACAATTCCAATAGCCGTGATAAAATAGAGAATAATTGACAGTAAGGGGGCGCTGTGATGAATGAATTTCAATATGCAATAGAGGATTATATCCATTTTATCCAAGTAGAACGACAATTATCTGAGAATACATTAGCATCTTATCGCCGAGACTTAGAAAATTACGTGAATTTTTTGCGGGAAGTGGAGGGAATGTCTGATTTTCGTAAAGTGGAAAGAACGACCATTTTGCGTCATTTAGAGCAGTTGCGTATGCAAGGAAAGACAAGTCGTACTGTTGCCCGCCATATTTCCTCCATTCGTAGTTTTCATCAATTTTTACTCCGAGAAAAGCGAGCTGAAACGGATCCGACAGTCCATTTAGAAATGCCGATCATTGAGCAAAAGCTACCAAATATCCTCTCTATTGAAGAAATTGAAGCTTTATTAGCGGCACCAAATCGCAGCAAACCACAGGGTGTAAGGGATGTAGCAATGCTAGAGCTATTATATGGTTCAGGGATGCGCATTAGTGAGCTGATTGCGTTGGATTTAGCTGATATTCACTTAACGATGGGCTTTGTCCGAGTTTTTGGTAAGGGAGGCAAGGAGCGTATCATTCCGCTTGGGAAAAGCTCCCTTTCTGCATTAAGTACTTATTTAGATGGTGCAAGGAGTCAATTACAAGGAAAATATCCAAAAACAGAAGCTTTTTTTATAAATCAAAGAGGAAAACGTTTAACAAGACAAGGTTGTTGGAAATTAATGAAGGAGCACGCTTTAAAAGCAGGCATCAAACATGAATTAACGCCACATACATTACGTCATTCCTTTGCAACACATTTAGTGGAAAATGGTGCGGATTTACGAGCAGTACAAGAGATGCTTGGACATGCCGATATTTCTACAACACAAATTTATACTCATATTAGTAAATCTAGACTATCAGAGGTTTATAAGCAGTTTCATCCACGCGCTTAAAAGAGAAAATTATTTGTTAGTCGGAGGTCTGACCTTTATTTTTCGCTGTTTTTTGGTAAAATAGAGACAAGAGATTAGGAGGCAAAATTATGAATAAACCATTTGAAAAAATCCATGTAGTAGTATTGGACTCAGTTGGAATTGGTGAAGCTCCAGACGCAGCGAATTTTGGAGATGTGGGTTCACATACTCTAGGACATATCGCTGAAAAAATGAATGGGCTTACAATGCCACATATGGAGTCTTTCGGCTTAGCAAACATCGAACCTTTACAAGGTATGCAAGCTACTGACAAACCAAAAGCATACTACGGAAAAATGCAAGAAGCATCTGTTGGTAAAGACACTATGACAGGGCATTGGGAAATAATGGGGTTAAATATTGATAAACCGTTTAAGGTGTATCCAGAGGGATTCCCTGCTGAGCTTATTGAAGAGCTTGAAAAACGTACAGGCCGCAAAGTCCTTTGCAATAAACCTGCAAGTGGAACACAAGTGATCGAGGACTTTGGCAAGGAGCATATGGAGACAGGAGCGATTATTGTCTATACATCTGCTGACCCTGTTTTGCAGATTGCTGCACATGAAGAAATTATTCCAATAGAGGAATTATATAGAATTTGTGAAATTGCTCGTGAGCTAACATTACAACCAGAATATTTAGTTGGCCGTGTTATTGCTCGTCCATTTATCGGTACACCAGGAAACTTCACACGTACATCAAATCGTCATGACTATGCGTTAAAGCCATTTGGTCGTACAACGATGAATGTCTTAAAGGATGCAGGTTTAGATGTTATCGCAATCGGAAAAATTTCTGATATTTTCAACGGTGAAGGCGTTACGGATGCAGTACGCACGAAAAATAATAAGGATGGTATGGATAAGTTTGCAGAGGTAGTACGTCGTGATTTCCATGGTATAAGTTTCTTAAACTTAGTGGACTTTGATGCGAATTTTGGACATCGTCGTGACCCTCTAGGTTATGGTAACGCACTACAAGAATTTGATGCACGTTTACCAGAAATTACTGAGGCAATGACAGAAGATGATTTACTAATCATTACGGCAGACCACGGGAATGATCCAACATTCCCTGGGACAGACCATACACGTGAATATGTACCGTTAATTATCTATTCACCACGTTTTAATGGTGGTAGCGAGCTAGCACTTCGTGAAACTTTTGCAGATATTGCAGCAACAGTTGCTGAAAACTTCAAAGTAGAAGCACCAGCTTTCGGTAAAAGTTTCTTAAATGAGCTGAAATAAGGGGGATTATCGATATGAATATGGCGCAGCTGTTTGAAAAGAAAAAGCATGGCAAAGAGCTATCACAGGCTGAAATTGAGTATTTTGTAGAGGGTTACACTACTGGTGCAATTCCTGATTATCAAGCAAGCTCCTTACTAATGGCAATTCGTTTATTGGGCATGACATATGACGAAACATTTTATTTAACAAAAGCGATGATAGAATCTGGAGATGTTATTGATTTATCAACAATTGAAGGTTTTAAAATCGATAAACACTCAACAGGTGGTGTAGGTGATAAAGTCACACTAATTGTTACTCCAATAATTGCTGCACTAGATATTCCAGTTGCTAAATTTAGTGGTAAAGGTCTGGGTATTACAGGTGGTACAATCGATAAATTAGAATCGATTCGTGGCTTTAAAACAGAGCTGTCATCACAAGAATTTATCGACAATGTCAATGAACATAAAATTGCAGTCGCTGGTCAAACAGGCAATCTTGTACCAGCTGACAAAAAATTGTACGCATTGCGAGATGTGACAGGTACTGTCGACTCCACTCCACTTATTGCCGCGTCTATCATGAGTAAGAAAATAGCAAGTGGTGCGGACGGCATTGTGCTCGACGTTAAATGTGGCTCAGGCGCATTTATGAAAACGGAAGAAGAAGCACAGGTATTAGCTGATACGATGACTGCAATCGGTGAAAAACTAGGGCGTAAAGTAGTCGCGCATATTAGTGATATGGATAATCCGTTAGGCAAAATGATTGGAAATAAGCTTGAAGTAGTAGAAGCATTTGCTTTATTAAATGGACGTATGGACGAAACGCATGAGGATCTACTTGAGGAATGTGTTATTATTTCTTCGCTTATGTACCAA
Source organism: Lysinibacillus sp. NPDC094177 (assembly GCF_050279145.1). Lineage (NCBI taxonomy): Bacteria > Bacillati > Bacillota > Bacilli > Caryophanales > Bacillaceae > Lysinibacillus > Lysinibacillus sp. NPDC094177. Next base: position 27,444 of record NZ_JBNNTW010000007.1, read on the forward strand.
GTTGCGGCGGGAGTGAATGAGGCTGAAGCAACAGCAGCTGTTAAACGAGTGTTAGAGGATGGTTCAGCTGCTGCAAAATTTGAGGAATTTATCGTAGCACAGGGTGGCGATTTAGCAGATATCTTGCAAAAAGACACTGCAAATAAAGTAGCTGTCAAAGCACCTATTGAAGGCATTGTAGGAACGATTAATGCACTATTAATTGGGGAAGCTAGCGTTGGTCTTGGTGCAGGTCGATTAACAAAAGAATCAGAGCTTGATTATGATGCTGGTATTCAATTGATTGCCAAAAAAGGCGACCACGTTCGTGCTGCCGAGACGATTGCTTATCTATATTCAAACCGTGAAATTGATGAAGAAACAATCGAAAAAGTGCAAAAGGCTTATACAATTGCATAAATAAATTTGAGCGAGAACTCTCTTTAACAAAGAGGGTCCTCGCTTTTTTCTGTTCTATGGATAGAAAAGTCGAGAGTCAGAGCGACGGAAAGAAGCGCCAGAGCGACGGAAAGAAGAGCCGAAGCGAAGGAAAGAAGCACCAGAGCGACGGAAAGAAGCCAGAGCGACGGAAAGAAGAGCCGAAGCGACGGAAAGAAAAGCCGAAGCGACGGAAAGAAGCCAGAGCGACTGAAAGAAAAGCCGAAGCGACGGAAAGAAGAGTCAGAGCGACGGAAAGAAAAGCAAAAGCTACGGAAAGAAAAGTCGAAACGACGGATTGAATCACCAAATAGACGGATAGACTTCGTAAAAAGGTTCTTGTATCTTGCTGAGATACCTAAAAAATAAGTTTAAATCACCTCCCACGTTTAAAAATTGTTGATTTATCCCATACTGCATTTAACCTAAAAATCTATAAGTATGTCGATTTGCCACTATTTCGGAAGACTTTGCACTAGTTCTGTCAGCCGCAAGGAATCACCACATTAAATGTGGAATTGCACGAGGAGGAGGCGATGTTCATGCATTTTCAATTAGAAATGGTAACAAGAGAGACAGTAGTTATACGTTTGTTTGGGGAGCTCGATCATCATGCAGTAGAGCAAATTCGAGCTAAAATTTCTACAGCAATTTTTCAGGGCACTGTAACGACCATCATTTGGAACTTAGGGGGGCTATCTTTTATGGATAGTTCAGGTGTAGGTTTAGTGCTTGGTCGAATGCGTGAGTTAGAGGCAGTCGCTGGACGAACAATTTTATTAAATCCATCGCCGACAATGCGCAAAGTATTTCAATTTTCAGGTTTAGGGCCGTGGATGATGGATGCAACAGAAGAAGAAGCGATTGATCGAGTTAGGGGGATTGTAAATGGATAACGAAATGACATTAACTTTTTTAGCACTTAGTGAAAATGAAGCCTTAGCGCGTGTGGCTGTTACAGGTTTTATCGCACAATTAGATCCAACAATTGATGAGCTATCCGAATTTAAAACGGTTGTCTCAGAGGCTGTTTCCAATGCTATTATTCACGGTTATGAAGAGAATGGTAAGGGCGTTGTTACAGTTCATGCAAAACGTGAGGATGATATTGTAACCGTGTCTGTTATGGATAAAGGTATTGGCATTGAGGATGTAAGTCGAGCTATGGAGCCGTTATTTACGACGAAAAGTGCTATGGAACGTTCAGGTATGGGCTTTACTATTATGGATAGTTTTTCAGATCAGTTGACAGTAATGTCCAAGTGGCAAGAAGGTACAACTGTTACGTTTACGAAGAAATTTTACTCGGTTCGCACACCGGTAATGTGAGGCTGCAATTTTGAAGCCGCTAGAACAGTCGTCCGATAAGCTATTGTCACAGGGAGAAATGCGAGATTTAATTGCACGTGCACAGCAGGGCGATCATGAGGCTCGTAAACGAATGATTGAAGGGAATACGAGACTTGTGTGGTCTATCGTCCAACGCTTTACAAGTAGGGGCGTGGAGCTCGAGGATTTATTTCAAATTGGCTGCATAGGGCTCATGAAGTCTGTGGATAAATTTGATCTAACGTATGATGTTAAATTTTCGACATATGCTGTACCAATGATCATCGGAGAAATCCAGCGCTTTCTAAGAGATGATGGTATGGTGAAAGTTAGCCGATCTATTCGCGAGCTTAATTTTAAAATTCGTCATGCAACTGATGAATTCATTAAAAATAATGAGCATCCACCAACCATTCATGAATTAGCACAGGTTCTTGGTGTTACAGCTGAGGAAATTGTAACTGCCTCAGATGCATTGAGAGATCCTGCTTCCTTGCATGAACAATTGTATGAGAGTGAAGGGGATTCTATTACATTAATGGATCAGATGAAGGACGAAAAATCTGAGCAGCCATTTGACTATATACCACTTAAAGAGGTGCTTACAAGGCTTGAGCCTAGAGAGCAATCAATTATTTATTTACGATATTTCTCAGATTGTACCCAGACTGAAATTGCTAACAGGTTAGGCATATCACAAGTTCAGGTATCACGATTAGAGAAAAAAATTCTTGCTCAATTAAAAAATTGGATGGCCACAAGTGCCACAGTTGAAGAGGAAGCAGTAAAAAAAGACATCTAAGAAAATGGTGACAGCATGACAGATAAACTATTTAACAGCTTAGAAGAAGCCGAAAATTTTCTTAAAGAGCAATTTGGTGACGGCGAATCGTTTGACATTAGTATTACGCATGTATTTGTCAAAGATTTGCCGGTTCTTTGCATATATATAAGCGGACTTGTGGATGGGATAGTGTTAACACAATTACTCTCTAATATGTTGCCTGATGAGGACATTGATATTGAGGATGAAAAGGAGTATTTTGAAGCCTATTTCAATTTCCAAGGTCGTTCAGAGCAAACCAAACGTGAAGCCATATTATTAGCCGTATTAAGTGGACAGGTAGCCTTTATAACTAAAAATGGTTATGGCTATGTTGCAGAGATACGAAGTTATCCAGGACGTACCCCTGAGGAGCCTGACAATGAAAAGGTAATTCGAGGATCTAGGGACGGTTTTGTTGAAGGTATTTCACAAAATGCTGCTTTGATTCGTCGACGAATTCGCAATAGTAATTTACGTTTCGAGCTACATAAAATATCCGAAATCGGGCAAACCGATGTTGCGCTAGTGTTTATAAAGGGTATTGCGAGTGATGAAACGCTCGATAAATTGCGACAGCGTATTAAACAAATTAATCATGATGGTTTGACTATGACTGATAAATCACTAGAGGAATGGCTATTTAAACAGAAGTTTCATCCAGTTCCTTTTGTACGATATACGGAACGACCAGATATTACCGCAGCGCATTTACTTGAGGGACATGTAGCCATTGTTGTCGATACGTCTCCTTCTGTAATTATTGTGCCAGCAACGGCCTTTCATTTACTGCAGCATGCTGAGGAGTATAGGCAGGCACCATCAATCGGAACCTTCGTCCGTTTTATGCGCTATTTTGGAGTAATTACTGGTTTATTATTATTACCTATGTGGTATTTATGTGCAACGCACGGGATACATTTACCGGATGAGTTATCCTTTTTAGGGGCAAAGAAAAAGTCACATATCCCACTATTACTACAAATACTTATTGGAGATATAGGGATAGAATTTTTGAGGATGGCCGCCATTCATACCCCATCACCATTATCCACTGCGATGGGGTTGGTTGCGGGTATAACTATAGGTCAGATTGCTATTGATGTTGGGGTATTCTCGCCAGAAGTAGTGTTATATACAGCCATTTCAGCTATTCTGACCTTTATAATTCCGTCTTATGAACTGGGTATCTCCATTAAACTCTTTAGAATATTGTTGTTATTAATGACTGGAATTTGGGGAGTTAATGGGTTATTTATTGGGTTCTTTTTATTATTTACGTATTTATGTTCATTACGTCCGATGCAAGCGCCATATCTGTGGCCACTTATTCCGTTCTTTCCAAATGCGATGCTTCGCGTACTTGTCCGTTTCCCAATGACAGCAGATGCATTAAGACCTTATGTAGTTGATTCCGAACATCGAAAAAGATCATAAGAGCCGTTGCACTCGTTTTTTTCATGTGATAAAGTTCACATATAGTATTTTGTGATTTTTGCGAAAATTGTCTTCATTCATCAAAAGGTTCACCACGACACGGTGCTGGCATATATATGATATTAGCCCTCGTGTACTGTTCGAGCCATTGTCGAATGATACCTCTGAACTGAAAAGGATAGTAATATGCTATTTCCATTTTAGGTGCAATTTTTATCACAAAATGGAACGATGTGAAAAGGGAGAGATGCACATGCATTTATATGGAACACAAGCGATTTCTGAAGATGGACATTTAACGATAGGACAGGTAGATACATTAGAGCTTGCAAAAGAGTATGGTACACCTTTATTTGTGTATGATACAGCGCTTATTCGTAAGCGTGCACGCGGCTTTATTGATACGTTTAAAAAACTAGGTGTAAAAGCAGAAGTAGCTTATGCTTCAAAAGCATTTGCATGTGTAGCTGTGTACCAGTTAGCGGCAGAAGAAGATCTATCTTTAGATGTTGTCTCTGGTGGAGAATTATTTACAGCTTTAAAAGCTGGATTCCCCGCAGAGCGTATACATTTCCATGGTAATAATAAAAGCATTGCTGAGTTAGAATTAGCCTTTGACTCGAAAATCGGTTGTATTGTAGTGGATAACTTCTATGAGATTCAACTTTTACAAGAAATCTCAGAGCGCCGTCAACAAAAAATGCGTATTTTACTACGTGTCACGCCAGGTGTTGAGGCACATACGCATGATTTCATTACGACAGGCCAAGCAGATTCTAAATTTGGCTTCGATTTAAATAATGGCCAAGCAGATGAAGCTTTCCAACAAACTTTTAACCATGAATACCTAGAGCTTCTAGGATTACACTGCCATATTGGCTCTCAAATTTTTGATACAGCGGGCTTTGGCTTAGCAGGAGAAAAACTAATTGATAAAATTTCTGATTGGAACAAGACTCACGATTTTACGTGTACTGTGTTAAACTTAGGAGGGGGCTTCGGAATTCGTTATACTGAAGAAGATGAACCGCTTGAGCCACAAGTATATGTAGAGGATATGATTACAGTTGTAAAGAACAAAGCGACTGTACTTGGTTTAACTATGCCGGAAATATGGATTGAACCAGGGCGATCACTTGTGGGTGATGCAGGAACATCACTTTATACAATTGGTTCACAAAAAACAGTACCTAATGTTCGTAAATATATTGCTGTCGATGGTGGTATGAGTGATAATATTCGTCCGGCATTATATGATGCGAAGTATGAGGCGGTCATTGCGAGTAAAGCAAATGAATCCAAAAATGCAACTTATACAGTGGCTGGTAAACTTTGTGAATCAGGCGATAAATTAATTATTGATGCTAAGCTTCAGGAAGCAGCTTCTGGTGATGTGCTAGCAATCTTCTGTACTGGTGCGTATGGATATTCTATGGCGAGTAACTACAATCGTGTGCCACGACCAGCAGTTGTATTTGTAGAAAATGGAAAGCATCAATTAGCAATTCGACGCGAAAGCTATGAAGATATTGTCCAAAACGATCTCCCGCTAACGTTAAAAAAGGGTGAGTAAATTTGAGAAAAAACAAATGGGTATTACTAGCGTCCATTTCAACTTTTATTTTGTTGTGGGGCGTTGTCTATTGGGTATTGGCGTCTAAAGGTATTCTCGGACCTGGTTCGTAAGACAGAAATTGACTTGCGGTAAAAGTACAAATCGTGTAGGATAGTCAAAGATTATGTACAGCTAGAAAAAGAGGGAATAGACAAATATGTTAATTCGATATAAGAAAGCTTTCGAGAAAATAGCAATGGGGCTACTCTCGTTTATGCCTAACGAAAAAGACATAAAAAAGCTCAAAGAGACAATCCACTCCTATGAAAATGATGATAATTGGGTTTTATATTTATGGAAAAAGAACGATGAGTATGTTGGCATTGTTGGACTTGTAACAGACAGTAATAATATAGCTACGATTCAACATGTTTCCGTTGTCCCTTCTTATAGAGGTGAAGGCGTTGCGAAGGAAATGCTACAGGAAGTGGCAGAACTTGGCCAGTACGAAAGTGTGCGTGCAACGGGGGAAACACGTAATTTTGTTAAAAAATGTATAAATTGTATCGATGAAGAAGCAGACGATCATTGACGTCTGCTTTTTCTTTGTTTGCTTTCTTGACGCTCGGCAAGAATATGTGAGCGATCTCGAAGCATATGTTTATGAAGAAGATAGTTATAGCTACTTGATGGTAAAAGCTGTATGCGAACAAATACTAATTCCTCCAATATAGGTGAAAGAGGAAGCTGAAATGCATGAAAGGACTTGCCCATTTGGATAGCAGAAAGTGAATTTAATAGTTGTGTTAGTAGTATTTCGTAGTCGATTTCGTCAAAAAAGATATGTCCCATATTATTTTGAAAATTATTGAGTGCTTTTTCTAAGATTCGCGCAGCGCCAATATTATTGTCACGTCGCCAATGATATAAACCTGTTGCGAGTTGTACGTATCCAACGAGAGGATGCTTTTTATCACCTGGAGCAATTTCCTTCCAGTATTCTTCAAGGACTTCATGGCATTCAAAAAAATCTTGATTACCATTAAAAAAAGCACAATAGTCGATAAATAAAGTGTGATGCTGTGGATGCATTTTGGACTCCTTTCTACTATACTAAAAGAACATAGAATCTCAGGGTGGTAAAACAATGTCTTATGAAGTAAAATTAGAAGCCTTTTCAGGGCCTCTTGATTTATTATTGCATTTAATTCACAGATTGGAAATTGATATTTATGATATCCCAATGGCTGAAATTACTCAACAATATATCGACCATATACATGCTATGCAGGTACTGGAGTTAAATGAAGCTAGTGAATATTTAGTGATGGCTGCAACATTATTGGCCATTAAAAGTCGAATGCTCTTACCAATTCACGAAGGTGAGCTAGAAGATGCCGAATTAGAAGTCGACGGCCCAGACCCTCGTGAAGAATTGGTGCAACGTTTAATAGAGTATAAGAAATATAAAGAAGCAGCGAGTAGCCTGCAAGAGCTTGAAACAGATCGGGCACAGGTATTTACACGGCAGCCAGCAGATTTATCAGAGTTAACATCGGATGAACAAATGGCGTTATTTGATTTGAACGTCAACATCTATGACATGCTTGGGGCATTTCAAAAGCTAATGCGCCGCAAAAAATTAAAAAAACCATTAAAGACAACTGTAGCGAGACAGGAACGCTCAGTGAAAGATCAAATGCGTTCGGTTGTCGATTCATTACGAACTACAGGTGGACGTGCATCATTTTTCGAGCTTTTTCCCTATGAAGATAAGCCAACGCTTATTCTGACGTTTTTATCCATTCTTGAACTAATGAAACGTCAGATCGTCATCGTAGAGCAAAATGGTAACTTTGAAGAATTAACAGTTACTTTACAGAAGGAGGAATGGGATGATGACGAAAACATTGATGCTACAGAGTAGAATAGAAGCCTTATTATTCGTTGTTGGAGACGACGGTTTAACTATTAAACAATTGTCGCAACTTTTAGGCGAACCGGAAGAGTTAGTGTTGCAGACAATGGCAGCGTTAAAAGCAACATATGAAAAAGATTTAGAAAGAGGTATTACTGTAAAAGAAATAGCTGGAGTTTATCAGCTTATCACAAAATCTGAATTAGCAGATACCATTCAAAGATTAGTAGAAAATCCAACTGTTCAATCATTATCGCAAGCCTCGCTTGAGGTATTGGCTATTGTGGCATACAAACAGCCAATTACACGTGTAGCAATTGAAGATTTGCGTGGTGTGAAATGTGAAAGGCCAATACAAACGCTCGCTGCTAGAGGGTTAATTAAGGAAGTTGGCCGTTCAGAAGGAACTGGGCGTGCAATCTTATATGGTACAACAAAAGAATTCTTAAATTACTTTGGTTTAAATAATATAGAAGAAATGCCGCCTTTACCTGAAGATGAGCTAGTTGAAACAGAGCAAGAAACAGATTTATTTATGACTAAATTCCAAGAAACCTTTAGTGGAGTAAAGTAAATGAGCAAGGTGTGAATTAAAGGTATAATGCTTTGTTTGAAGCATAAATATAATCTATATTTTCCTATTACTTATAATAAGGAGTGGCTCGTTGCTTCGGTTAGTACGTTTAGTATTGTTAATGATAGTCGTGGTAATGTTAATGCTTCCACAAACCAGTTTAGCACGAGGAGGTAGCGGATATGCTGTCTTAGATGGGGATACGGGCCGTGTTTTATTTGAATCAAATAGTGATGTACGGTTACCAATTGCTAGCTTAACAAAAATTTGGACAGCACTTGTTGCTATTGAAAATAGCAATCTTCAAGATGAAGTGGTTATTTCACCGAGAGCTGCAACGGCTGAGGGCTCGTCAATTTACTTGCAGGCGGGTGAAACAGTTACAGTAGAAACTCTGTTATATGGTTTGATGCTTCGCTCAGGGAATGACGCAGCAACCGCTTTAGCAGAGCATGCTGGTGGATCGGTAGAAGGATTTGTAAAGTTAATGAATGAGCGGGCTGTTGTTGCTGGTCTCACAAATACAGTATTTATGAACCCGTCTGGCTTGCACCATGATGAGCATTTATCGTCAGCGAGAGATACTGCTGAAATGTTGAGAATTGCTCTTCAAAATAAAACTTTCAAGAAGATTGCCTCTACAGTTCTATTTCGTGCCAATACTGAAAACGGGATGTTATGGGAAAATAAGCATCGTTTATTACGAGAAGGGTCAGGGGTTGCAGTCGAAATAGGCGATGAGACACAACAACCTGTTAATGCATTAAAATCAGCAAAAGGTTCAGCATTTGCCGGAAAAACAGGTTTTACAAAGGTGGCTGGTCGTACCCTTGCAACTGCCTTCCAAAAGGACGGGCAAACCTGTATTGTCGTCACTTTGAATGAATCCGATGACTGGAATGTACATCGGGGTTTAGCCAACAAGGTTTGGCAAGATTACAGTCTTGAGACTGTAGTGAAAAAAGGTAAATATAAAGTCAATAAAAATCTTTCCATTCGTTTAGAGGAACCAATTCTTTTACAGTTAAATAAAGAAGAAAAAGAAAGTGTAAGACAAGTTTTGCATGTTTCCAGAAAACGTAAGGAAGGTGTACTATCCATCTTTATCGGCGAAGAGCGTATTTATGCAGTGCCAGTAAAAGTTGAATCAGCGGATCGTTAAAAGCGATACGCTGATTTTTTTGTTTTTGACACACATGCAGGATAACGATTGTAGACGACGCCAGTTCCTATCGAGCTGTGTGAATAAATTAGTTTTATTTAACAAGTGATAAAAAATTTGGTAAAATTAATTATGGTGACATTTAATTGAATTTTCTAATATTTGTAGGGGGGTATTTATGACCAAAGAATCAAAGAGTAAGCAATATCAAATAGGGTTTATAATAATTTTATTCTTGTCAAGCTTTATTGCTCCCGTTATCTTTTTATATCCTATTCAAGAGTTGCTCTATCGACCTAAAGATTACTACTTTTTTGATCCTTTTTTTACAGCATATATTCTGATGATGGTAGTATTAATCATGCTAGCAGTCACGTTATTAGTCAATTTTTTAGTGACTCCTAAAACAAAAAAAAGGAAGAATATTCAACGAGGAATCGTGGTAACATCGTTTGTAATTGCTGGTGCATTGATATTTTTATGTATTAATAACTATCAATATATTGATACAAAAGGATTTCATATGAATCATTTTTTTAGTTTGCAAGAGGATTTTACAAGCTGGGAAGATATTGTGAAAGTTGAACAGACTATTGTAGAAAAAAATGGTGTGAGTTCACCAGATAAATTGATTTTTACATTACAAGATGGTGCAACAATTGAACAATCTTTAACAGGAAAGTTATCAAGCGCTAAGCAATTTATTAATGAAGAATTAAGTAACTATGGACTTAAAATCGAAAATAAATATAGTGAAAATGAGTAATTTTGAAAGGCTGCCGAAAATGGTGGCCTTTTTTCTGTTTTATTGAAAATTTTTAAATGTGATTGCTATTTCATTAAAAATAATAAGAGGGTATGGATAAATTTGATTATCGCCAAATGTTGGGGTGACATTTGTTAAAACGTATGCCATTTATCTTCATTCAGTAGAAGACTCCTACCTCTAAAAGTGGTGAGATGAATGCAGATGCGGTTCCATACAGTAGATGTCCAAACAACTACTGAAATATAGGAATTATACTAAGACCGCCATGCTCTGCTACGTTAACACTACGCTTTCGCGCAAAAAACATCTGTTGCTGCCGCTGCGCTTTCGCACAAAAAACATCTGCTGCTGCCGCTGCGCTTTCGCACAAAAAACATCTGCTGCTGCCGCTGCGCTTTCGCGCAAAAAACAAATGCTGGCTCAAGCGGCTCATCGGACACCTCTAGTCGGAATGGAAATCAATCCCATGTAATGGTGGTGATTCTTAAAATTCAAGTGCAAATTATCCAGAAACTAGTTGATAAAAACTATTTCAAATAATTTAATTACTTATGCATAATTAGTTTTTCTTTAATAATGTATAAAAGTATGACATAATTTTCACAGATTAGCGGGAAAAATAACCTTATTCATAAAGTGCGAATGAGGTTTAAAGTTTGGTTTCTAAACCAAGGTGAATGAAAACTAGAGGTGAAAGAATGGAAAGATTACAAAAGGTCATTGCCTATGCTGGTGTGGCGTCTAGGCGTAAGGCGGAACAATTGATTGTAGAAGGTAAAGTAAAAGTGAACGGAGTCGTAGTGCGTGAGTTAGGGACAAAGGTTTCCAACTCAGATACGATAGAAGTAGAAGGCGTGAAGCTGGAGAAAGAGGATAAAGTTTATTATTTACTATATAAACCACGTGGTACGATATCGGCTGTAACAGACGACAAAGGACGTAAAACTGTCACAGATTTGTTTAAGCATATTCCGCAACGAATTTTCCCAGTTGGCCGTCTCGATTATGATACATCGGGCTTATTGCTATTAACAAATGATGGTGAATTCTCTTATATGCTGACACATCCGAAGTTTAAAATCGACAAAACATACATTGCTCGTGTTAAGGGTGTTCCAACGATTGAAGGTTTAAAACAGCTTCAACGAGGAATTAAGCTTGAAGATGGCAAAACAGCTCCAGCAAAAGTTAGTATGACTTCATTTGATGAAAAAGCAGGTAAGGCAATCTGTGAAATTACTATTCACGAAGGGCGAAATCGTCAAGTGCGTCGCATGTTCGATGCAATCGGTACTCCTGTTGTTAAACTAAAACGTGAACGCTTTGCCTTTTTAGATTTATTTGGACTAGCGCCGGGGGAATATCGTGAATTATCAAAGCATGAAGTGAAGCAATTGCGCGTGTTAGCGGAGACAGGAAAAATCGGATAAATAAGCATTTTTTTAAAAGAAAGTGAAATACTTCTATGTGTAATAGTAATGTATTCACTTTCTTATTAGTGTAATCGTTCATAAATCATTCATAATTATTAGCTAAGCGTTTGTGTTTCATTTTGCTATAATAGGTGGGAATGGTATACCTAGATTAGTTTATTCTGATGAAATCGGTTCCATCATTTATCAGGCGGTGTTTGACGCATAAGTGAATGACAAATATAAAATTTGACAAACATAAATGTTGTAAATTATACGGTGAAAAACTATACATATGAGTGTTTGTATGAAAGCTTAGCGTCAATTGGAGTTACTCAAAGCCATCATTGATAGGGGGTTATTAACTTGGAGAAAAAGAAAAAACGTCTCGTCATTCGTACCGTAATTTTGGCAGTTTTAGTATTAGCAATTGGTTACACGGTATACGGAACAGCGACAAAGGATAAAGTAGAGTTAATAGCAGTTGGCTCTAAAGCACCAGACTTCACGTTAGTAGATTTAAACGGTGAGAAACATAAGCTGTCTGATTATAAAGGACAGGGAGTGTTTTTGAACTTCTGGGGTACTTTTTGTAAGCCTTGTGAGAAGGAAATGCCTGCAATGGACCGTCAGTATAAAGTTTATAAAGATCAGGGTGTACAAACATTGGCGGTCAATATTGCACAAACAGATTTTGAAGTACAGAATTTTGTCGATAGACACGAATTAACGTTCCCTGTAGTTATTGACAAAACGAAAAGTGTTATGACTGCCTACAATGTAGGTAATTTACCAGCAACTGTCCTTATTGATCCAGATGGTAAAGTAGTCAAGATTACTACTGGTGAAATGACGGAGGAAAATATTGCATCGTATATGGAATTAGTGAAGCCAAAATAAGGAGAAAATGACTATGGAAAACATCATTTGTGCTTGTGGTCATAGTAACCCATACGGCACGAAGCTTTGTGAGAAATGTGGTCGTCCTTTAACAGAGGAAGGTAAACAAACAAAAGTTGTTGATATGCGCTACGACGGAACGGCGATTCGTTCAAAAACGTATAATAAAACAGTCATCGATAAAATTTGGAATTTCTTCTCGAATGTAAAAGTGGGGATTGCCCTCATTATTATTACGTTGGTCGCAGCGTCAATTGGAACAATACTACCGCAAGCGATTTATGTTAATGCCCCGGAACCTAGTAAAGCAGAGTATTATGAGAAAGTGTATGGTGTGTTGGGCAAACTCTATAATAATTTAGGACTTTCTCATTTGTATAACACTTGGTGGTTCCAAATTTTAGTGGGTATGCTTGCGATATCTATTATTGTTGCGAGTTTAGACCGTGGTTTACCATTGCATAAGTCTCTAAAAAATCAACGAGTTAAACGTCATGAAAGTTTTATGAAGCGTCAACGTATCGTTGCGGAAGGACAAGTGTCAAACCCTGATGAAACGCTAGATAAAGTTGAGCAAAAAATGACTGAATTAAAATATCATGTTCGTCGTGATGGAAGTGCACTTCTAGCAGAGCGCGGTCGTTTTGCTCGGTACGGCCCATACATAAATCATGTCGGTCTCATTATCTTTTTAGCAGGTGTTATGTTGCGCTTATTACCTGGTTTTTATGTGGATGAGACGATTTGGATACGTGAAGGTGAGACACGAGCTATACCAGGTATGGACGGCTATTTTATTAAAAATAATAAATTTATTTTGGAAACCCATGGTAATAAGCCCCAGAACGAGCAAATGAACCAAGGTGTAAATGCTATGGCGAAAAATTATCAAACAGACGTCACATTATACAAACAACCTGAGGGAGCCCTTCCTGGAGATTTAGACAATCTTGAAAAATTAAGAGATTACTCTATTCGTGTTAATCATCCGTTAAAAGAAAACGGTTTTGCGCTGTATCAAATGAATTATCGTCTTAACGAATTGAGACAGATGAATTTTAATTTAGTGAATAAAGCAAATGAAGAAGATTCACTTGGTCAAATTCAAATTGATTTAACGAATCCTAAAAAAGAATATGATTTAGGAAATGGTTCCTCAGTACAGATTCTTGTTTATACACCAGATTTTGCTGGCTTTGATAATGGTGAACCACAGACAAAATCATCAATACCAAATAATCCAGCATTTTTATTTAAAATGACAACACCAGAAACTCCAAAAGGTGAAGTAAGCTTTGTAGAAATTAGGAAGCCGCCACTTGAACCACTTGGTGAAAACAAATATAGAATGAAATTCGCAGGAGCAGAGATGCGTAATTCATCAAACTTTACAATTCGTAAGGACAGTACGATACCAATTTTATTTGTAGGCGGTATTATTTTCATGATTGGTGTAGTAATTGGCTCGTATTGGAACCACCGACGTTTATGGTTACAGGTGGAGCCGGATGGTCAAGTGTTGATGGCTGCCCATGTGAATAAAAATATGTTTAGTATGAAAAAGGATTTAGATACAGTCACTACTTTTGCTGGTCTACCACCATATATAGATCAGGTAGATAAGCCTGAAGATGACAAGAAATCCACTAAGCGAGGCACTAAAGAAAAGGAAGGTGACAACACCTTATGAGTTTGATTGACATAAGTGGAAACCTATTATTTGTAGCATTCATTGCCTACCTAGTTGCAACTTTATTATTTGGTGGTTCGATAAAGCAATCGAATGCAACAGGTAAAAATACCGAAAAATGGGGCAAGGCTGCAATTGTTGTAACAATTATCGGTCTACTTGCGCAGCTTGGTTATTTTATTACTCGTTGGATTTATTCAGGCCATGCACCAGTTAGTAATATGTTTGAATTTACGACTGCGTTCGGTATGTTCGTTGTTGGGGCATTCGTTTTAATTTATTTTATTTATCGCGTGACTGCTCTAGGCTTAATAGCATTACCTGTGGCGATATTAATAATTGCTTATGCGGCGATGTTCCCGACCGAGGTTAGTCCTTTAGTGCCGTCTTTACAAAGTTACTGGTTAACAATTCACGTTATTACAGCTGCTTTAGGTCAATCAATTTTAGCAATTAGTGCAGTAGCAGGACTAATTTATTTATTAAAAGTAGTTGATTTAAAGAAGCCTTCTAAACAACGTTTCTGGTTAGAAGCGGTAATGTTCTTCCTTGTGGTAGTCGTTGGTTTCGTGGTTGCTACATCAGTTTTTAAAATGATGGATTACGATTCAACATATACTTATGCTGATAAAGAGGGTAATGAACGTCAAATTACCTACCAAATGCCTCCGCTATTTGGCATGAATGAATATAAGGCAGTGGAAGAACATGGCATGTCTCCGTTAGTAGAAATGCCTGCACTCATTAATGCGAAGAAATTAACAACAGTTGTGTGGTCATTATTAGTAGGATCTGTTTTGTACTTATTAATTCGATTAATTGCACGACGTCGAATTAGTGAGATTTTCCAACCTTTTGTCAAACGAGTGAATTTACAATTAGTGGATGAAATTGGTTATCGTTCAGTGATAATTGGCTTCCCAGTATTTACGTTAGGGGCTTTAATCTTTGCAATGATTTGGGCACAACTTGCGTGGAGTCGTTTCTGGGGATGGGATCCGAAGGAAGTGTGGGCACTTATTACATGGTTATTCTATGCAGCATTCCTACACTTACGTTTATCAAAAGGCTGGGAAGGTGAAAAATCTGCATGGTTAGCATTAATTGGTTTCGGAATTATATTATTTAACTTAATTGCTGTTAACTTGATCCTTGCAGGTTTACACTCATACGCTTCAGCTTAAACTGATTTGATAAAAACTGATTAACTTCTTTCAGCAATTGTTTATGTAGCGAAAGCAAAGTGTCAGCTACAATTATTTTCTGTATCGAAAGCGTAGCGACAGGTACAGAAGTCTCCCACCTTTATTGGTGGTGAGCTGAATGCGAATTTAAGTTACTTTTCAGCGGATGTCCAAACACCTGCTGAGATTTATAGCACATATGAGATTTTTACGTCGCTAGTATTAGAAAGAAAGGCCTTCTTGCTGTGGCAAGAAGGCTTTCTTTTCTTTTCAATATGTACTGTACCATGTACAATAGAGGGTAGAGAAAGATTAGAAGAGAGGGATCGTTAAAGTGTCAGAAAATATTTCAGTATTAGTAGTAGATGACGAGGATCGTATTCGACGCTTATTGAAAATGTATTTAGAGCGAGAAGGGTACCTTGTTGACGAAGCAGAAAATGGTGAACAAGCGATCGAAAAATCTTTAGAAAAAGAGTATCACTGTATTTTACTAGACATTATGATGCCTGAAAAAGATGGACTTGAAGTATGTGCGGAAATCCGTGAACGAGCAGCAACACCGATTATTTTATTAACTGCAAAAGGCGAGGAAGCGAATCGTGTACAAGGCTTTGAGCTTGGAGCAGATGATTATATTGTAAAACCATTTAGTCCTCGTGAGGTTGTGTTACGTGTGAAGGCTATATTACGTCGTTCTCAAGCCTTCTCGCCTTCGACAAATGCTTCTTCTTCAAAAGATTTAGTTGTATTTCAACATTTAATGATCGATCATGATGCTCACCGTGTAACAGCAGAGGGGATCGAAGTAAATTTAACGCCTAAAGAGTATGAATTGCTTTATTTCCTAGCGAAATCACCAGACAAAGTATTTGACCGTGAACAATTACTAAAAGAAGTTTGGCATTATGATTTCTTTGGCGATTTACGTACAGTTGACACACATGTAAAACGTTTACGTGAAAAGCTCAACCGTGTCTCTGAAAACGCAGCGAAGATGATCGTTACTGTATGGGGCGTTGGCTACAAATTTGAGGTTGTCAATGAATAGAATATGGAATAGTGTTGTCGGGAAGCTATGGGTAACCATATTGCTTCTCGTTTCATTTGTATTATTTGTTTTCACGGTTTTAATGCTTGAGTTTCTTCAGAATTACCATATGCAGCAAGCAGAAAGCTCTTTGCGTCAAACAGCAGCAACCGTTGCAAGTATAGTAGATGATAAAAAAACAGCAGAGTCGACGTCGGAATTATTAAAAGATATTTTACCCGAAAGTACGAATGCGCTAATTGCTATTAACCATGACAGAGTTTCTTTTGCTTTGCAGGAAGGTGTAAATAAAAAAGAAATCCAGAATATGATTTTAGCTAATAAATCGTTCCAAGAAGTTTTTCAATCAGATAAACCGATTATTAAGGAAATGCTGATGCCGTCTTCTACAGACGAAGAAAAAATGGAATCGTATGTTGTGCTAGGTTTCCCGCTAAATGTGGAAAATACAGTGCACGGGGCTGTTTTTATTTATCAAAGTCCAGATGCACTGCATAAAACATCAAAAGAGACGACGAAAGTTGTCTTTTTATCTGCGTTCATTGCCTTTGTACTAACGACATTTTTTGCGTTTTTCCTTTCATCGCGTATTACGTCACCATTACGTAAAATGCGTGAGTTGGCATTTGAAATTTCTAAAGGGAATTTTGAAGCGAAGATGCCGACTACGCAAAATGATGAAATCGGCCAGCTTGCTGTTGCTTTTAATCAAATGGGACGTCAATTGAAACACAATCTAGAAGTGATCAATCAAGAAAATGAACAGCTTTCAAATATTTTAACATCCATGACAGACGCAGTTATTACGTTTAATCGTGATCGTACAATATTATTAAGTAATCCGCCCGCGGACCGTTTAATGCAAAAATGGTTTGTCAATAAAGGTTCACAAAGTGCGAAGCCAATTCCGCCAGAGCTTTATCATATGCTCGATCATGTACTGATGTTTGAGGATAAGCTTGAAGAAGAAATTGAGATGGATGGAAGTTACTATACGTTTACGATTAGCCCTCTTTATAGTGAAGAATCGATACGTGGAGCGGTTGCAGTTATTCGTGATATGACTGAGCAGCATCGCCTAGAAAAACTACGCTCAGACTTTATTGCCAATGTGTCTCATGAGCTACGAACGCCGATTTCGATGCTCCAAGGTTATTCAGAGGCCCTAATGGATGATGATTTTATTCAGGATCAAGAAGAACGTAATGAGATTACAAAAATTATTTATGATGAATCGAAGCGTATGGGACGCCTCGTAACAGATTTATTAGACCTTGCGCGTATGGAATCGGGGCATATGACGCTTTACAAGGATGAACTCCCAATCAATTCAACATTTGAACGTATTACTCAAAAATTTGCACAGGTTGCAAAAGAGAAGCATGTTCGTCTGATATTTGACAGTGAATTTAATGCCGAAGCTACGATTAGTATAGATGAGGATCGGATTGAACAAGTATTAACGAATTTAGTTGATAATGCTCTCCGTCATACTGATGAAGGATCTGTAACAGTGAAGGTTGAGCAGGAGCCAACCTTTGCCAAAATATCTGTCCAAGATACAGGGCATGGTATTCCACAAGAGGACTTACCATATGTCTTTGAACGTTTCTATAAAGCAGATAAGGCACGTACTCGTTCTAAAGGCGGAACTGGACTAGGGTTAGCTATTGCTAGAAATATTGTCAAGGCACATTCAGGAAATATTATGGTAGATAGTGTACTGAAAGAGGGGACTACCTTCACGTTTTATTTACCATTCGATTAATATCATCACTATTGAAATGGTATTAATTGGCTGTAACTTCTGAGAACATTTAGACGACAAATATAATAGAACGGGGGTGGAGTGCTTTGAATGACTCCGTGTTCCATCGGTTATACGATGCATATCATCAAGACGTGTTCCAGTTTCTTATTTATTTAGTAAAAAACCGTACACTTGCTGAGGATTTAGCGCACGAGGTTTATGTTCGCGTATTACGCTCATATGATCAGTTCGCAGGAAATAGTAGCGAAAAGACATGGCTTTTTGCTATTGCTAAAAATGTCGCTATTGATCATTTTAGAAAGCAGGCTGTACGTCAAAAACATTCACTTGATTTTTTTGATTGGGAAACGGAACAGCTACATTCAACCACACCATCACCGGAAGACATGTTGCAGGCCAGTGATGAATTTATGCAAGTACAATCAGCACTTGAACACTGTACAGGTGACCAAAAAATGGTCATTATTATGCGATACTTTCAAGATTTATCGATTGCAGAAACAGCGCAAATACTAGATTGGACAGAAGCGAAGGTAAAAACCACTCAGCATCGTGCCATTAAATTTTTAAGGCAACAGCTACAACAGGTTAGAGAACAGGAGGCGAAACGGCAGTGACACATAATCAATTTGATGATGACCAATTTGAACATGTATTGAATAATGCCCCTAAGCTTTCTGACCGCCGTTCGAAAGAGGAAATATTAAATCGATTATTGGCAGATGCTCGCTTGCAGGATAATGTCCATCTTCAAGAAGCTATACAACAACCATTAGATGATGAAATAACATCGCATGAGCAACAAAAAAGTACCGAGACAGCGATACTAAAGAAGAAAGTTCGTAAATGGCCAATCTTTATGAGTGTTGCAGCTGTTTTCGCTTTAACAGTGCTTACAGGCACCATGTTCATGAAAAACAATGATGTGAAGATGGATCAGGCTAATGCTCCTGAAACTTCTCAATATTCAACAATACAGGATAATCGTGCAGCAAAAAGCTCTATCAACCATGATAATCTTATGGAGTCCAATATAGTAGCAGAACATAAACGGATCATGTCTCTACGATCATCCGTTTATGAGGAAGATTTAACAGATGCAGTGGTGTTCCATATTGGTTTGGCAAATCGTGATAAGGAAAGTGTACCGATGACATATATCATTCCAAATGAACGAGTTGCTACTGATTTTGGGAAGAAAAAGCCTACGACATTACAAATGTATGAAAAGTATGCGCCGCAAATTGATGAGAAAGCTAATGGTTTTACTAACTATCATCCGTATAAAGGCGAATTGAAGGAGAAGGGCGATAAACTAGTTCATGTATTGCCAAAGAAAAATGACTATGATGTCGCTTCTAAAGATACTGGCGAATATTTAGGAACTTTACAAGATACATTCTCAGACTCAGAGTATAAAGATATTGAGTTTGAAAATCCAGATGGTACAGCATACGAGTTTTCCAAGCAAGAAGAGCCTAGTAAGATTATGGAATTAACAAACTCAAATCATTTTAATTATTATTTATATAAAGATGATAATGGGTCTGAATATTTATCACCCGATTCCCGCAAAACTTTTTCCACTGTAACAGAAGCTCTTACCGTTATGCGAAATAAAAATGATGATATATACGTTTCAGTCGTACCGGAAAATATAACATACACTGTGAAAGAGGTAGCAGAAGGCGTTATTGTTACATTTGATGAGCCACTTGATTTAACGACAATGGATGCTGTTCGAGCAACTCAAATGATTGAAGCTATGATGCTTACTGCTGCAAGCTTTGATAAACAAATACGGCTAGACAATGTTGTACAGGAGAGCTGGGAGGGATTTGATTTTAAAAATTTCTTGCCAAAGCCTGTGGGAGCCAATAAACGATATATGCCATAAATAGCATGACGCTAATCTTCAACAAATGGATGAACAGAAATTAATAAGTAAATTTTTTGAGCATTCTCGCCGCTGTATGTGCGTGAATGCTCTTGTCAGTTTATTGACGGGTAGAGTAATCAGTGGGGATGGAGAAAAGGCTATTAGCGAGAATCTGTAAAACATACAAGTTTAATCGGGATTTTTTAAGCAAAGCTATTTACTTTTCCCTAATAATTCTTTATAGTAAGGCTATGAAACAAAAAAATATTGATTCATCTTCGGGGCAGGGTGAAAATCCCGACCGGCGGTAATAGAGTTGTAAATCGCTAATATTTCATTTTAGACACATTAGCTCGAATGATTTACTAAATACTCTTTAGCCCGCGACCTGTGCAAATTATTTTTTGCATGGCTGACTTGGTGCAATTCCAAGGCCGACAGTTAAAGTCTGGATGGGAGAAGATGGAGGTACGATCGTCATTCATTGTTATGAATTTAGCTATGTACGAGCGTTTTTTTGATGTGGATTCACACAGCATATGCTCAAAAATAGTTAATTAATGGCGTTTTTTAATCATGCCTATTCTCCCTTATGCTTTTTTGCATAGGGGTTTTTTCATGATAATACTTGATTAGGTCGTAACCTTTCTTCTTGCGAGATTGAATCAGCAAAGAGGAGAGAGTTTACTATGAAGAAAAATGTTAAACTTCAATCGTTTATTACGATTGGCATGCTGAGCAGTATTTCGTTTTTATTAATGCTTTTTAATTTCCCTATTCCGCCATTCCCAGCGTTTTTGGAAGTAGACTTCAGTGATATGCCAGCACTACTTGCAGCAATCACAATGGGGCCTGTAGCCGGTATTTTAGTAGAATTATTTAAAAATGTGTTAGACTGGATTTTCTCAGGTACGCCAACAGGAGTACCGGTAGGACATATTGCGAACTTTGTAACAGGTATTTTATTTATTCTACCAGTAAGCTTTGTTTTTAATCGCTTCAAAACAGTTAAAGGTCTTATCGGAGGATTAGCTGCTGGAACAATCATAATGGCAGTAGGAATGAGCATTCTTAACTATGCAATATTTTTACCTATGTACACTTACTTTTTAGGTATGGAGCCTGTTGTAGGTGATTCACTATATAAAATGATCATAGCTGGTATCTTGCCATTTAACATTGTGAAAGGTATTTTAATTACTATCATCATGGCGTTACTATTCACAACAATGCGTAAATGGATTAATAATCAGCGTTCTATGTATTTACAAAATAATTGAAATGAAACCTCGAGCTGTTAAGTGCTCGAGGTTTTTTTATATGAAACGGATAGGTTAGACGAGCAGAACTAGTAAAGGATAGGATAGGATAGGATAGGATAGGATAGGATAGGATAGGATTTGAGTCAAAGTGAAGGAAAGAACTGACAAAGCGACTGATAGAAAAGTCAAAGCGAAGGATAGAAAAGCCAGAGCGACGGAAAGAAATGCCGAATTGGATAATCAAAGTGATCGATAGAATTAATCTAGTCGAGCTTAGTATTTTAATGTAGAATAAGGAAGAGTTTAGTATGTTAGAGGAGTTTGAAGAGATGAGCGAAAAAAAGAGTCAGTGGTCTAGTAAACTAGGCTTTATTTTAGCGTCGGCAGGAGCTGCGATCGGGCTAGGGGCAATTTGGAAGCTCCCGTATGTTACAGGACAAAGTGGTGGGGGAGCGTTTTTCCTTATTTTTGTCCTATTTACATTGTTGATTGGTTTACCGATGCTATTATCAGAATATGTTTTAGGTCGCGGTACACAGTCTGAGGCTGTGACTGCCTATAAAAAAATTGCGCCTACGAAAACAGGCTGGGCTTGGGTTGGACGTATGGGCGTGCTCGGTTGTTTTTTATTATTAACTTTTTACAGTGTTGTAGGAGGTTGGATTTTTATATATAGTGGCCTTGGCGTGACTGGGGCTGTTATTGATCCTGGCAATGACCCTAGTGAACTATTTGGAAAGATTGTAGGAACACCCTGGATTACATTACTAGGTTTGGGGTTATTTACGCTAGTAAATGTACTAGTCATTTCACTTGGTGTGCAAAATGGTATAGAGAAGGCAAGTAAGTGGATGATGCCTTTATTATTCATTATGTTTATTGTGCTTGTTGTGCGAGCCTTAACATTAGATGGGGCAATGGAGGGAGTTAAATTCTTCTTGTGGCCTGACTTTTCCAATATAACTGGGAAATCTATATTAGAAGCGTTAGGGCAGTCCTTCTTTGGCTTAGCGGTTGGATTTTCTTGTCTAGTGACGTATAGCTCTTATTTAAAGAAGGATGTAAGCTTACCGAATTCTGCAGGCTCCGTTGTTATACTTACTGTGCTTGTATCGTTTTTGGCAGGATTAGCAATTTTCCCTGTTGTATTTGCTTTTAATTTAGAACCAGCATCTGGACCGGGCTTATTATTTATGGTACTTCCAACAGCATTTAGTCAAATGCCATTTGGTGAAGTGTTCTTAGCGATGTTTTTATTATTATTTTTATTTGCAACGCTAACTTCTTCCTTTAGTTTATATGAAATTATTGTAGCTGCATTTATTGAGAAGGGGCGTATGTCTCGTTCTACATTGACAATGCTACTAGGTGTAGTAGTCTTTATTGCCGCAATCCCAGCAGCGCTTTCATCAAGCACGTTAGCGGACGTATCGATCTTTGGAAAAACAATTTTTGATGCAACTGACTTTTTAGTTTCTAATTTAATGCTTCCGTTGGGCAACTTATTGATTGCGATCTTTATTGCGCATGTAGTTGATAAAGAATTTGTGAAGAGGGAATTGTTAATAGGAAGTCATATGGGGCAGGGGTTCTATTCAACATATCGACTATTGATGTTAATAGTAGTACCTTTGGTGATTATTGTTGTGTTAGTAAACATGCTTTTACAATATTAAAAAGAGTAGGTTGTGTTCCGTTTTACGGGAATGCAACCTACTTTTTTTATCTTCGTTCAGTAGCACACTCCCACCTCTGAAGGTGGTGAGATGGACACTGATGTGATTCCTTTTCATTGGGTGTAGCAATTTATCTGTGCGAAAGCAAAGCGACAGCCACAATTACGCATGGTAAAATGGAATGATGGGGGCAACAATAGCATTAATATTCGCTAAGCGATAGTTCGCCAAACCAGCCTTCTTTAATGATCTGTCTTGCCTGCTCTTCGCTTTTAGTCATAGGGAATACTTTATCGACTTGCGAAATAGCGAACAAGTTGCGAATAAAATCATCGACGACAATAATGGCGATTTTCTTTTCTTTTACAGATACTTTCTTTGCGAAATTGACGATCATGCCAAAGCCAGTACTATCAATATTTGTAACTTTTTGCGTATCGATAATGTATCCAAGCTTTGTTTCCAAGTTTAATGATTGAAGCTCTTTTTTTATCTCTTCAATCATCCCATATTCTAAATCGCCAGTAAACGCAATCAAAATATAATCAGCCTTTGTGTCAATATCCATCGCAATTTTCTTCTGATTCATACTATAGCGCCTCCATTTTCTTTTTCGTATTAGAAAATCCTTTAGAAATTAAAACTTGAATTTATTGACTTCATTTTGTAATTTATCAGCGACTGATGCTAATTCATCTGAACTTTGTGTAATTTCTGCAACGGTTGCATATTGTTCTTCTGATGTTGCGGCAATCTCCTCTGTTGCTGCTGCGGAGTCTTCAATGATACGGGAAATATCTTGAATGGCTTGTTGAACACCTAGGGAGTTGTTGTTTACATGTGTAAATGCAGCCTTCATTTGCTCAACGCCTTTTTCTGTTTCTTCGACTTTTTCAACAATTTCCTTTAAAGCAGTTCCTCCTTTATTGATAATTGTTACTTGTTCCTCTACTGCTAGCAGATTACTTTCCATCGTGCGAACTGTCACGGAGGTTTCAGCCTGAATATCATTAATGAGATTTGTAATTTGTCCTGATGCTAAACTTGATTGTTCAGCTAGCTGGCGTACCTCTGATGCAACAACGGCAAACCCTTTTCCTTGCTCTCCTGCCCGTGCTGCTTCGATGGCTGCATTGAGAGCCAGTAGATTTGTTTGCTCTGCAATACCGGTAATAACGGTAATAATGCCACCAATTTCCTCGGAGCGTTTACCGAGTTTTTGGATAGAATCTGTTGCGTAAGACACTGTTTGCGTGACGTCGCTTAAATGCTTGATAGCCTCATTAATTGCCTCTTCACCTTTGCGTGCGATATGGGTCGATTCTATAGCATTATTTAAAGTGTTCTCAGCCTTTTGTAAACTACTCGATACTTCTTCAATTGTTTTTTGCATCATTGACACTATTTGTTCAGCCTGATCAGATTGAGTCGTAGTGCCAACTGCAATTTCATTCATCGTAAGTGCAATTTGGTTAGAAGCTTCACTTGTTTGGTGTGATGATTCTGCTAATGAGTGCGATGAGTTAGCTATTTGGTTGGCGCTACCAGCTACGATTGTCATCGTCTCTGTTAAACGATTTTTCATATCACTAAAGGCATTTGCTAAAACAGCAATCTCATCTTTACCTTTAGGGTTTAATAACTTTACATTTAAATTTAAATTTGCTAACTCTTTGGCGTTTGTACTTAAAATATTGATAGGAGTGATGATTTGTCGCTGTAAAAACCAACTAATTCCAACAATTATTAATATGGCGATTCCTAAGGAAATCGCTACATTTTCCAGTGCAGACTTTGTGGCAATGCTTATATAAGGAGCGGTTGGAACTGCGGTTGCCCATACTCCGATAACATCCCCTTGGCTATTCAAAATTGGGTCATAGGCTCCTTGATGCATACTACCTAAGACATTTGCTGATCCGATAAAACGTTTTTTTTCTCCTAACACAACTTTGGCAACTTCATCAGAAACCTTTGTATTTAAAGCGCGTTCTCCATTCTCGACTATATTTGTACTAATACGAGTATCGTTTTGGAAGATTGAGACCGCGTTTCCGTTTGTTAGCTGTCCAACTTTATCAGCTGCTTCAAAATTTTCGACCATATTAATGTCGCCTTTATACAATTGATTGTTTTTTATGGACCATTCACCAGGAAATTTAGCATCTAAATATTCATAGCCCAATTGAATATCTGATAAAAGTTTTGTATTTGCGCTTTCTAAAAGATTTTTTTTGGCAACATAAAAGTTTATTCCTGCTAAAAGTGTAGTAAGTAACAAAATACACCCGAATATTAACAGACTCATTTTTTTTC
The DNA here is from genome assembly GCF_050279145.1 of Lysinibacillus sp. NPDC094177. Taxonomy (NCBI): domain Bacteria; kingdom Bacillati; phylum Bacillota; class Bacilli; order Caryophanales; family Bacillaceae; genus Lysinibacillus; species Lysinibacillus sp. NPDC094177. The sequence continues at coordinate 52,569 of NZ_JBNNTW010000007.1, forward strand.
GGATTGACACCTTCATGAAAATTCCTCCAATTTTACGCTTACTTTATATATGAATCTTTTTTGAAATACCAACTAAAAATTTTGTTTCAGAAATGTTTTCAAACCAAATATGGTCGACCATATTTTTAACAAAAAATAAACCTCGCCCACGATCTGAATAATCCAATTCGTTTAAATCAAATTGTAGAACCTTATCCCAATCATATTCAGCAATACCTTTCGCTTCATCGATAACTGTTATTTTTATTTCTTCGTTAGAGTGGTATACGTGTACTTGAATTGCTTTTTTAGAGTATGGCTCGATTTTTTCCATGGCTTCAATAGCATTTATAACTAATTCGTGTACGACAAATCGTATTTCTCTTTTAAAAGGTAGATTATATACATTTGTAAAATTCTCCATAACTTGATCTATGTAAGCTATAGATTGTGAATCAGGATTTATATTGAGTATGAATACCATCATCAATCACCGGCCCTGTAATGTAATTGTTATTGAGACTACTGTTATATCATCGCTGAAATCATTGTCGAATAAATCGTATTTTTGGGAAAATTTTTGCAAAGCATAGCTATTATCTTGTGAAGCATAGGAATGGAAAAAGTCCATATCAACAACATGTTGCTCATTTATTGTCAATAATCCATCCGTATAAAGTATTATGCGATGCCATCCAGATAAAGGTATCGTTTTTTTATTGATGCGAATGGTTGGGAATAACCCTAGAATAGGTGTATTTGCTGGGAGGAACACTGTCTCTCCATATTTTCCGAATAAAAAACCAGATGGATGAGCCGCATTAACATAGTGTAAAGTTCCGTTTTTCGTATCAATGAGTATGTAGATAGCTGTCATTAAAAAACGGTCCATATCTTCATCAGAAAATAACTCGTAAATTTGGCGGTTAAGTTCTCGGATTACTAAAACTGGATCAATTAATTTCGTAATTATTCCTTTTAACAAAGATCTAATGGACATTGTAACGAGTGATGCGGCAATGCCATGTCCCATTGCGTCGTAAAGAAGAATGGCAGTTAAATGTTCATTAATCTTAAACCAGCAGTACATGTCACCTCCTAATGTATTAGATGTAACGTAAAGCCCATCGATCTGAATATGCTCAAGATTCAATGGAAGAGATAATGCATTTTTTTGGAATTTTTTTGCGACAATTAAATCTTTTTGAATAGTGCTTTCTTTCTGCTTTCGAAGCTTGGTTTCCTTTTGATATTTAAGAGCCACTTGAATCCGAGTTTTAAACTGCGTGAAATCAAATGGTTTTAAAATAAAATCGAAAATCCCGGCTTCAAAAACCCTATCAATTGTAATGTTTTTTTCGTAAGTAGTAGAAAGAAGGATAGGGGCATCGATCCAGTTTTTTAGTTCGTCGATTAGCAGACAAATGTTCTCGCAATTTCTAAGTGTCATTTTTGCATCGAGAATAATTAATTCTAGCTCTTCTTTCAAAGAATCTGATAAATAATTCATTGCTGCTTCAGTTGTTGTGAAGCAATGAACATTTTTGATGTCGATACGATGAAAATATTTTTGCAGACGCAACACATCATTACTTACGTTGCCAATAATTAATACTGACATGCTTTTTACATCCACCGCCTTATGTATCTTTAACAGAAGATTTTTGGAATTCGCACATAATAATTTCCGACTATTATTATATACGCCATATTTACTTATTTGATGAATATTAAAAATTCTATTTTGCTATAAATTTACCAATAAATATGACGTTATACAAGACTATTGTGATATAAAATATGGAAAAAAAGTTCTTGCTTCAGGCAATAAAGTCAAAAAATTTTAACTAAAACACTTTTTGTTGAGTCTAAAGACCTTGAGAGGGGAACTCTATTCATCTGAAAAAAAGATTAATATATTCCGAAAAAAGAATGTAATAAAACCTCACATAGATATTGTGTTTTTTGTTCTTTTGATGTATTTTAAAAACAGTTATAAAAAAATGTGTTAATTAAAATTACATTGGAGTGGTGAAAAATGAAACATTATACAAAAGGAGATATTAAACGCCGTGTTAAGGAAGAAAATGTGAAATTTCTTCGCCTACAATTTACTGATATATTAGGAACAATAAAAAACGTTGAAGTACCAGTTAGCCAATTAGAAAAAGCATTGGATAATAAAATTATGTTTGATGGGTCATCGATTGAAGGTTTTGTACGCATTGAAGAATCAGATATGTACTTGCGTCCTGACCGTGATACCTTCGTAATTTTTCCTTGGACCGCTGAAAAAGGCAAGGTGGCTCGTTTCATCTGCGATATTGTTAGACCAGATGGTACACCGTTTGAAGGTGACCCACGCTCCAATCTGAAGAGGGTTTTAAAGGGGATGGAGGAGTTAGGTTTTAGCTCATTTAATTTAGGACCAGAGCCAGAGTTTTTCTTATTTAAGCTAGACGAAAAAGGGCATCCAACACTTGAGTTAAATGATAGTGGTGGATACTTCGACTTAGCCCCAACTGACTTAGGAGAGAACTGCCGACGTGATATCGTATTAGAGTTAGAAGAAATGGGCTTTGAAATTGAGGCATCACATCATGAGGTTGCACCTGGTCAACATGAAATCGACTTTAAATATGCAAGTGCTATCGAAGCATGTGATAATATTCAAACGTTTAAGCTTGTTGTAAAAACGATAGCTGCACAGCATGGATTGCACGCAACCTTTATGCCTAAGCCGCTATTTGGGGTTAACGGTTCTGGAATGCACTTCAACTTATCATTATTTGAAGGGGATAAAAATGCGTTTTATGATGAAAATGCAGAATTGCAATTAAGCCAAACAGCACGTAGCTTTATGGCAGGAATACTAAAACATGTACATGGTTTTACAGCTGTAACGAACCCACTTGTTAATTCTTATAAACGATTAGTGCCTGGCTATGAGGCTCCTTGCTACGTAGCGTGGTCTGCACAAAACCGTTCACCACTTATTCGAATTCCAGCTTCACGAGGATTATCAACACGTATTGAGCTTCGTTCTGTCGATCCAGCAGCCAACCCTTATTTAGCGATGGCCGTTATTTTAGCATCTGGGCTCGATGGAATTCGCAAAGATCTAACCCCTCCAGACGCTGTAGATCGAAATATTTATAAAATGACAAGAGAAGAGCGAGAATTAAATGGCATTGACAGTCTCCCGGCATCATTGGAATATGCACTTATTGAACTCGAAATGGATCCTATTGTACGTGAAGCACTTGGAGATCATATCTTTGAGAAATTTACGGCTGCTAAAGAAATAGAATGGAATAAATACCGTACACGTGTCCACAATTGGGAGCGGGAAGAATATTTGAAAATGTATTAGAAGAGGAGTGTTGGAGCTTTGGTGCTCCAACACTTTTTTGATCCAAAATGTGAAGAATTGAGTGTCAAAGAAGAAGGCTATCCCTATTTTCAAAATAGGAATAGCTATTTTAGTTAGGTAGTTCACTTTGAATAATTAATTTGTATTTTTCATTTAGTTCTTGGTCAAAAATATAAATATTATTTTCAGCTGGATATCTAAACAAATAAGGTGCTTCCAACCAACCATCTTCGACCAATAAATGATCCTTTATCTTAAATTTTTTATAGTATTTATAAGCATTAGTATCTAAAAATACTTGATTATTAAAATCAGTGAGAAGATTATTTACATCTAACATATCCGAAACAACTTCTTGAGTATGATTGGTCGAAGAGTCATAAAAAATCAGCTTACCATCACCAGTTGAAGATTTAGTAGGGTCGTCAAATGTTAGATAAACCCATTGTTGATTATTCAGAAGCCTTGCCCAACCAATAAATTCAAATGAACTCTTGAATTCTTTTATTTCTTTACTTTTCACATCATACAAATAGAGGTATCCAAAATGATCTTTTTCATCAGTAAATAATATTTTTCCATCCTTTGCAGACAAGGACATATTCCTGAATGTAAAGCTATTTAAATTAAATATACTAATTGTTTCGCTTGTTTTGAGATTCTTAAGCATAACTTCCGCTTTTTCACCTTTTCTATCCATTTTAATCCAAGCTGCATAATCCCCAATTAGTATGGGAAAATCATTAGTAACATTTTCTTCATTTTCTTTTGTCAATGGTTGAATTTCTTGCGTCTTTAAATTCATAAAATATGGATTTAGATACCCTCCTTGTTCATCAGTATCTACCCACAATAACCAAGTATCATTTAATTCTATCCCTTGAACTGAGGGCAATTTAATTTTGCTATTAAATATTGTTTTGTATTTCTGAGTCTTTCGATTATATTCAACAATTTTATTATCAAGAGAAGGACTCTCTTGATCTACACTCATATAAATAAAGTCAGCATTACCCCTATATGAGTGAATATTAGTAAAAGGTACGTCTATTGTTTTATTAAAATCTTTATCTATTATTTGATAATGATTTGAACTTTGGGGTTTAATCAAAGATCTATTTGCTTGTACACCATAATATACGGCTTTAAAAACGATGAATAGGAATATAGCGGCACACGATAGTATTATTGTTCGCTCTATTTTTTTTAAGTGAATCTCTCCATTTAGGCTAAGATTATAATATTTATAATGATTAGAAATAGATGAATGCGTAAAATTTGAACTTTTAGTAGATAATTTTGTAACATCAACTAAAGCTCAATAATTTGCCCTGTTTTAAAAGATTGTAATTTTCCTTTTAAAACAGTTTTGAGAATGCTAAATCCTTTTGCTCCAGTACAGTGGCAAGAATAAATACAGTCAATCTTCATCTCATTTAATGTATGACCAATTGAAATAACTTCTTCTCTTGTCTTTCCTAAAGTGTTAACTATGGGAAGATCAATTAGATGAAATCCCCCAATGATTGCGTTGATATTCTTAGTTGGAAATTTTTTAGTTATAGTTTTAGCTATGTTTACTATTCCGTGATGACTACAACCGCTAAATAAAACTAATCCATTTTCGTTTTCAATGACTAACACTATTTCGTGATTAAAATCGTCTAATTTCTTCTTATCCCCTTTATAAAGATTTTTCGTATATTCGTTTGTGGGCTCTAAAGGAATAATATGAATTCCCTCTGTAATTTCTATACCATCATCAACAAACATCATACGATTATCGTAATTATCTATAGTATCCTTTGCTCCTACATTATGATAATAGGGTCCAATTTTTAACCAATGAGATTCTAATGCATTCGAAGATAAATAAATTGGAGCATGTTTATTTACTTCCTCCAAATAATTTAACCCTCCAATATGATCAGAATGCCCATGCGAAATAATTACTGCATGTGCTTTATTTAAATCGATACCTAGAGCTTGTGCATTTTTTATAAAAGAGTGATCGGGGCCTAAATCAAAAATTATGTTCATCGGTTCTGTTTCTATATACAATGATAAACCATGCTTTGCAGTTAATTTTTTATCTAATTTCGAATTTTCGAGGATAGCTGTAATTTTCAAAAAAAAAACCTACCTTTCTAGACATTTTAATCCTGTATAGTGTATTAAATTTTAATTGAAATTTTTTGTTTTAAGTGGGTAATTTTACGAGCGCTCCGATTAAACTCTACCATATAAGAGTGAGAGGGAGTATGAATTAAGAGACAGTTTGAAATGCTAATTAAATGAGCTACTGTACTCTGTTTATGTGCTACTCCTATTACGATTATATTTTTTTGTGACAAAAACTTCCTTTTAATCTATGATTAGAAGAAAAGGAGAAAAATGTATGACACAAGCGACTCAAGTAGTATCGATCCAAAACAATGATATTGTGCAATTTGAAAATGATATTAATAACGCTCTATTAGATTTAAGTGATTATTTAATAGTTGATATCAAATATAATACGTTATATATAGGGGAGCATACAGTTATACATTCAGCTTTAATTATTTATAAATAATTGATTGGAGGATATAAATTGTCAAAAATATATTGGGTATCAATTGCTAAAAGAACAGATGATGAATCTGGGGTGGAGAAGACTGTCATTGAAAAAATATTTGCGAAGAAATCTGAGCTAAAGGATTTTTTAGAACAAGAAGGCTATTGTAAGGCAGCGAAAAATCAATATATTAAAATTGATGATGAATTGATATATGAAGCTGCCGTTGAAAAAGTAAAAATGAAGTAATCATAATAGAAGAGTAATCCGCGGGTGAAAGGGAAATACCCGCGGTTATGGATATATGCGAGAGGTTATGCCAAGTACTATGCTTCTGATAGGATCTTCCTAACACCATCCATCCTAATGCATGATGATTCGATTATTGAAATAATGATAATAGAAATTGTCTATCTTCAGGAAAGGTTAATTTTATATCTAGTAAATCCTCCTTTGATTTCCACGCGATTTCATAAATTAATTCATCGGGATCATGAATCGTCTTTTGTCCACCTTTAATGATTGTTTCGAAATAACGAACTTCTACTACTTCATTATTTTTATGTAACACTTCTCTGACGATGTCTACTACAAATCCTGTTTCTTCATACACTTCGCGTATACAACATGTCTCAAAATTTTCAGTAGCTTCTATTCCGCCTGATGGTACTGCCCATGTTTTTTCTTCCTCTTTAGTACCTTGTAAAACCATTAATAATTGATTGACTTCATTTAAGCAAATTCCTGCAGCCCCTTGCCATTTACCCAAAATCAAAAACTCCAATTTCATTTATTTTATACTAATTTTAACCCATATTATCCAAAAATAGGTATGACTTTTTTAGGTTGATTGGAGTGGAGACTGGTCGACTCCTTGGGGATCAGCGAAAGGGGAACGAAGGCTAAAAGCATTACGTCCTGTGATAACGCCTTCGTGACCAACATCGGTGCTGTTGCTGTCGCTACGTTGCACTACGCTTTCGCACAGACAAAAACACTTTGCTGCCGCTACGTTAACACTTCGCTTTCGCGCAAAAAACATCTGTTGGCCCAAGCGGCTCATCGGACGTCCCCAGGAAGCTTTGTTCTGTGCGAAAGCGAAGCGTCAGCGACAAAGCGACCAGTCGGAACGGAAATCAACACCACGCTATGGTGAAAATAAAGCTTTCATTTTTACCAGTCCAAAGTTAGCATAAAAAGACAGGAATAACTAATTATGATGTTTTAATCTATAAACAAGGAGTGAGAGCAATTGAGTTGGATTGAGTCGATTCAAAAAGCAATAAATTATATCGAAGAGCATTTATTAGATGACATCACAATGGAGCAAATTGCACGAGAGGTAAATTCTTCGGTCTTTCATTTTCAACGGACTTTCTCGATTTTAACGGATATGTCTATTGCGGATTATATAAGACGTAGAAGGTTAACATTAGCTGCACAGGAGTTAATAAATACAGAGCAAAAAGTTATCGAACTCGCCTACAAATATGGCTACGACTCTCCTGAAGCTTTCACTAAGGCATTTCGTAAGCAGCATCACGTAACGCCGAGTGAAGCAAGAAAGAAGCAAGGACAACTACAATCATATAATCGCCTAGTCATCCAGGTGAGCCTGAAGGGAGCAGAACCAATGAAGTATAAAATCGTAGAAAAAGAAAAGTTTCAAGTGGTGGGGGTAAAAAGAACATATAATTGTCAAAATGGTGAGAATTTACGAGGCATTTCTCAATTTTGGATTGAGATGAATTCGAAAAACTTCGATCATCAACTTATCCAACTAAATAACGGAAGCATTAAAGGTGTGCTAGGTGTTTGTGTACCAAATACAAGCCAAGAGCAAAGTGGTTTCATTGATTACTGGATTGCTACGGATCATGTAGGGGAAGTGGGAGAAAATCTATTAGCAATGGAGGTACCTGCGTCGAAGTGGGTTGTCTTTGAGGTGCATGGGCCTATGCCAGATGCGATGCAAAATACTTGGAAACAAATTTATTCTGAGTGGTTCCCATCCAATCCATATAAAGCTGCAGGAACAGCCGAACTAGAGGTTTACCCTGATGAAGATGCATATAGCGCTGATTCATATTCTGAAATTTGGATTCCGATTAAGTAACAGAAATGAAAGCAGCCAAGAATGTTTATTGGTAACATTCTTGGCTTTTTTAATCAATTTATTTTATTAAAGTATAACTATTAAGGTCATAAAAAGATTCTTTTGATTCTTCATATTCTTGAAATGTTCCTTCAAAAGTAAAATTCAATTTCTCTACTACTTTTATAGAATTTATATTACCAGGCTCAATTTTTGCTTCAATTCTATTTATGTTTAAAGTGGTGAAAGCATAATCAATCAAAGCCAAAATACCTTCTTGCGCATAGCCATTTCCCCAACAAGCTTTAGTAAGATCATAGCCAATCTCTGCTGAGGCGTTGTCTACGTCAAATGAATTAAATCCACAAGAGCCGATTATTTTGTTCGATCCCTTCATGATAATGTAAAGCGAATAGCTTTACGCTCGCAGCTAATTGATCAAAAAGAGCAATCATTTCCTTCGCTTGTTCTACATGAGTAAAATTAGTGATATTCATAAATTTTGTAACTTCCGGATCTGACCAGATATTAAATAGACTGTGTGCATCCGTCATCTTCATTTTTCTTAAATATTTTCTTTTTGTGTAAATTTGTTTGATCATTACTTTTACCTCCGGCGGATGTCACGGAATCGGAAAGGAGTTCATAAAGGATGTTAGCCTAAAATCATCGCATCCATGCGATAACGGCTAACTGACCTGCATCGGTAAAAACGCCACGCCCTGTGGCATTACCGAAATGACCGACATCGTGTCGGCCCTCGTGCAGGCCTAAGCACAAAGCCGATTTCGGAAGCAATTATGCCGAGGCATAATTGATTTAAGTTTGGATGAAAAATATTGCTATCTGCGCATAATTCAGTCCCTTCAAATTTTATGTACCCAGTATATTATATTTAAATATTAAACAGTAACCCCAATAATTTCTATTAACGATATAATGTATGAAGATATATCAAAAGAATAGGGGGAATGATAATGATCAAGGTTACAGCCGAGAATTATTCGATTATCAAAGAAACTATAGAAAGGGCGCCAACATTTGTCTATAGCATACTAGATCAAGTAATAGAAGGCGCTGTCTACGCTGACAATGAAAGTTTCCATGCATTACTATTTCAAACTAAATCAGGTATATACTATGTTTATGGCGATTCGTCCAGCGAACAAATCGTAAATAAACTAGGATCTTTACTACAAGAATCTATTGAACAAAGTAAACGTTTTACATTGTTTTCTTACACAGATGAATGGAACACAAAAATTGAACATGGATTAGATGATCATATAAAAAAACTAGAAAGATATACTTTTACTTTTGCTAAAAATACTTATAACGATAGAGAAAAAAGAGAGCTACTTGACTACGAATTCATTAAAATCAAGCAACCTCAAATTGAGCATTGTTTAGAATTCGACAATCAATATTATGAGGAATACTGGGATTCTACTAATAATTTTCTTGAAAATGGCTTTGGTTTTTGTTTGCAGCATGGAGACAAGATTATTAGTGAAGCTGTCACTATTTTTAAATCCCATCAATTTGCAGAGGTTGATATAGTAACTGATCAGAATTATAGAGGCAAAGGATTAGCAAGCTTCATTGCAGAAGAATTTATAGATTATTGTATTTTAAATGATATACAGCCTTGTTGGGATTGCGATATTCATAACCAAGCTTCTTATCATTTAGGCATTAAGCTTGGCTTTAGTAATCCGCAAAAATATGTAATTTATATAAAATCTTAATACATAAAAAATGCTTACGGTGAAAAAATATTTTATTAAAAGCCAAGGCTGAAGCTAATAGTTAATGCCACAAAATATGTATAGAAATTAAACGGATAGAAGAGCCTAAATAAATTCGCTCTAGCTATCCTCTTTTAAACCAGAAATGACCCTATTTACTACAATTACTAATTTGTTTGTTAATCAATCTAATGTTGCGGTAATTCAAAAGGAGCTCTCAAAGATGATGCTTCTAGTTTGTTTATCTTCCTCAACTAAAGCCTTAGTTTGTTTAAGTGTGAAAATGAAAAAGCTTCTTACATATTTTCAAACTGAAAAAAATCAACTACAATGGTTTATAAATGGTATAAATTCTAAATTATATACATTTATCTTTTTTTATACAAATTTACTTAAGAGGAGCTCCAAGATGAAAAAGAAGTTTTTATCCTTATTCATGGCCATAATTATGGTCCTATCAGTTAGCGTATCGGTATATGCCGATGAAACTTCGCCACCAGCGACTAGAGGAGAAATCGTTAAAACCTTGTTGATGGCAGCAGACGCTTATCAACCAGGAATTAAAAAAGAATCCATTATGCAAGGCTCTAAAAACGGAGATTTAAGAGAGAATGAGCCCGCTAAGAAGATTGAAGCTTTAGTCATGTTGAGCAGGGCATTCGGCGAATTGCCAAAGCCTGTCGGAAATGATCAGCGCAGTGGAACATTTGGCGTCAAGTTCACAGATGTGCCCACTTGGGCCAAGAAAGATATCGATAAACTAGCGAAAGCAGGGGTACTGACGGGCAACCCCGACGGCACATTAGGCGCAAATGACACTATTACAATCGATGAGTTCCAAAACATTATCGCCAGAATTTGGACGCTTAAAGGTTCCCATTTAAATGACGATTTTTATGAAGCAATCAATAAGGAATGGTTAAATAAATCGACAATTCCGGCAGGAGAAATCATGGGCGGCGTCTTTCCCGAGCTGTACAAGCAAAATAACGATAAAATAGAAAAAATAATAGATGAGCTCGCTGGCAAACAGTTCGCAGAAGGAACAAAAGAACAAAAAATTGCCGACTTCTATACGACAGCGTTGGATTCAAAAAATAGAAATAAACAAGGGATTGAGCCCATCAAAAAATATGTAAAGGCAATTGACGGGGCTAAAACGCTTGATGAACTCGTTCAAGCAGATCTTATCTTGGAGAAAGAATTGGGTCTAACCTCATTATTCAACTTTTTAATCATGAACGATGCAAAGAACAGCAGTGAAAACGCTTTGTATTACTCTGGATTAACTACTGGTCTGGATAAGAACAGCTTTGTAACGGAAGACTCGAAAGCGAAAAAAGCCTATATTCAATATATGTCCAGACTTCTTGTAGCATCGGGCGAGGAAAAGTCTGCTGCCAATGCACATGCCGAAAAAGTATATGATATGGAGAAAAGCCTAGCTTCCGTATCACTTGAACCTCATGAACAAGGCGACGTCAATAAATTCTATAATCCGTATACAATCGAACAATTCGATGGCATGTTCAAAACAATAGATATGAAACAAGTCTTGAAATCGATGAAAGTCGACAGCGTTGATAAAGTGATCGTAACCGATGTAAAGCTGGCGCAAAAAGGCGCGGATCTCTTGACTGAGACTAATCTTAACGTACTAAAAGCTTACTCCAAAGTGCAATTGCTTATGGCAACAAGTGGTTCGTTGTCAGATGAATTCAGAGAAGCTGGTATTGAGTTTGACGCAACGTTATTAGGCGTTACAGGTGAAAAAACAGATCAAGAAATCGCAGTAGCCAAGACAACAGGCACAATGGGCGGATATTTGGAGCAAATGTTTGCCGAGAAACATTTTTCATCAGAAGCTAAAAAAGATGTTGAACAAATGGTAAAGAAGTTAATTGCTACGTATGAGGAAAGAATCAAATCTCTTGATTGGATGTCAGAAACTACAAAAGCTAAAGCAATTAAAAAGCTGGATACGATGATTGTTAAGATCGGTTACCCAGATAAATGGGATACGACATTAGATAAAGTAGCTATCAAGACATACGACGAAGGTGGTTCGCTGTTCTCTAATACCGTCTCAGTAAACAAAGCATACAGTGATAACATGAAAGCCGAGCTAGGAAAACCGGTTGATAGAACGAAATGGAGAACGAGCGTATATACTGTAAATGCTTTCTACAATGCTCTTAATAACGAAATTACGTTCCCAGCAGGTATTCTACAAGCGCCTTTCTATGATATTAACGCTAAACCTGAAGCAAACTATGGTGCCATTGGCATGGTCATTGGCCATGAAATCAGCCATGCATTTGATAACAACGGATCTGCATACGACGAAAATGGAAATGCAAATAACTGGTGGACAGAAAAGGACTTTAAGAAATTCAAAGAGAAAAACCAGAAATTGATTGAGTTCTATAATGAAATTGAGATTATTCCGGGTGTGTTGAGCGATGGTCAGCTTACACAGAGCGAGAATGTCGCTGATTTAGGTGGAATGGCGGCTTCATTGCAAGTTGTATCCAACATGAGTAATCCGGATTATAAAGCATATTTCGAAAGTAATGCAAAAATATGGAAATCTACAACTACAAAAGAATTTGCAGCGATGCTGAGCAAAAACGATGTACATTCAGCCGCTAAAATTCGGGTAAACCGCACGATTGTGAACTTCCAGCAATTTTATGATACTTATGGAATTAAACCTGGAGATGGCATGTATGTAGCACCGGAGGATCGAGTTTCTATCTGGTGAAAATTAGAGGAGATAGAGCTAATTCCGATAGTTTTTACATCACTGTATAACTAACCTGGTGTGTTGAATTAACATACAAATTAATTGTTGTAGTAAATATGTTCATTTTTTTATAAAAAAGAGGATAGATAGAGCGAATTTATTTAGCTCTTCTATCCTCCTTTTTATTTCAATACATATAATGTGTGAAATTAGTTTTAGCCTATAACTTTATTTTAATGAAAAAATATCATTGTGAGCATTCTATATTGTTTAAAAGAACCGATTACGCGCTTCGAAGATATTGTAAAACAATTTAGCATCTCTTGCCATTTTAGTATTAGCGTACATTTGTGGTCGTAAGCAATTTTGGAACATTTCATCGCAATATCTTGATCTACCATATCGGTCATAACATTCGTCGTGTAATTTGCAGCATGAATCTACAGCGTTGATAGGTCTACCTGGTCCTGAGCATCCTGGTCCACAATATCTATATCCAGGGTAGCAAAAACCAAATCTGCGGTGTCTGTACATCATCTATTCTCCTTTTTAAAAGTAATAATTGTTACTATAAAATATGAAATTTTTGCTTTTAGAAGGGGATTAAAAACTAATGTATGTGAAAAAAGGTGTTAACTTATGGGACAAATCTATAAATGTAAGGTTCCTGTAAGCTTTTAAAAAAACTGCTGTAAGGATGGGAAGCTATGATAGCCATAGCGCAGTAAAGTATGAAGATAAGGAGTTTTAAAGAATGAATCCATCCATTGCTCAAAAAGAGAGAATTGTTTCCTTAGATATTATTCGTGGGCTAGCGTTATTTGGCATTTTGTTCATAAATGTAGCAGCCTACCAGTTAATAGTAGAGGGAGGACCGATGCCCGACTATAGTGGAATTAATGGTATTATTGATACGCTTATTAATATTTTTATTGAGAAGAAATTCTTTTCGATTTTTTCATTCCTCTTTGGTGTAGGTTTTTATATTTTTGCTTCACGTGCAGAGGCTCGTGGCGATAAGCCAAGATGGCGTTTTGCAAGACGTTTACTAGCTTTATTGTTAATTGGCATGGTTCATATTTTTGTTTTCTGGGGATCAATCCTTGCTATTTATGCAGTGATAGGTTTTTTACTGTTACCTTTTTATAATGCAAAGATTTCAACAATTAGTAAATGGCTATTTGCTATCATTACTGTTCATGTCCTGTGCATTCTTGGACAAATATTGATGCCAAATCAAGAAGCCTTTTCAACTGTTTTTGGTTTATTAGGAAATGATGCTATTACTATTTTTATCATGTTTTTAACTGGTTTTTTAGTAGCAAAAGCTGATTGGATTAGTCATGTAAGTGAGTACTCAAAACAAATAAAGTGGATTCAATTCGTTACCTTCCCATTCTTTGTTGGCATTTCGATATGGATTTGGTTTGCCTCTCAAGGGGATTATCAAAATCTAAATTCCGTTATTAGTTTAGGGGTAATTCCAACAACGTATTTTTATTTAGCTTGTTTATTTGTTATGTTGGAGAATAAGAAAATTGCAAAGCTGCTTAAGCCAATTGGACGAGTTGGGCAAATGGCATTTACAAACTATTTAGCTCAAAGCTTTATTGGCCTAGCTATTATGTCTTTAATGGGGCTTGAAGTTGTTTCCCCTTCTGATGTAGTAATCATTGCAACCATCACTTTTATCATTCAAATTATCTTTAGTGTCATCTGGTTCAAATTCTTTAAAATAGGGCCATTTGAAAAGGCATGGCGCTTTATGACATATGGAAGAAAAGTAGTGCCAAATAAATAAACAATTTTATGCGAAACTCTCTGGTGGTAAATGCTTTCAATCCGCCGGAGGGTTTTTAGTGCTATTATAATATGTATGAATTTGTAAAAAATGAAACCTAACGAAGGAGACATCCGTAAAATAGGTATCGAAAATAAAGGAGAAATATGATATGGCAAAACAAATGAAAAAATACATAGCAGTAACAACAGCGTCATTTATGGCTATGCAATTAGCTGCGTGTGGGAATATAGAAACCCAGACTGTCAAAGAGTCTACTGCTACTACAGATAATACAATGGAAAAAAATAATACTACAACAGCAGGGAACGGTGTGCAAAGTGTTTATGATAGCGACATGGCAAATGCATGTGATGAATGGAAAGAAAGTGACGATGGTTCGTTTGAATGTTTAGATGAGAATTCGCCGCATTATGCACATCATTTCTTTAATGGGCTTATGTATGCAACTACTGGCGCAATGATCGGAAGTGCCATTTATAAAAGTCGCAATTTAAGAAATGGTACAGATAGAGAGGATAAAGGTGGCGGTTCAGCAGTGCCACGTACTACTCATAGCAATACTAGGGAAAGTAAAAATACAAATTCAAATGGAATTACGACGAATGGCTCTCAAAATCCTGCTGGTACAACATCTAGTAGCTCAAATAACACAACAAACAGCTCAAATTCAAATACTGGCGGTTCCAAGTCTTATTCGAGTGGTAAGCGTTCATTCTCCAATAGCTCAGGTTCATCGACGAATAGTTCTAATTCTTATTCAAATCACTCATCATCCAGCACAGGGAAATCAGGCTTTGGCTCAGGTGGTGCCTCTCGTGGTGGCTCTTCATCTTCTTAAAAGGAGAAATCAATATGGACAATCATTTTCAACAGCGCCAAGCGTTTTATTCTCAATTTCCTAATTTCTTTCCTGACTTTGTGGATCTAGAGTATGCCTTATACGATGTGTTAGATTTACCCAAAGAGAAAATCGATGAAATTAAGTATGCATCAAATATACTTTGGAAAATATTTTTGAAGGTTGGTAAACAATTTAAGCACTTATCGAATGAACAACTTTTAGCACTAGGTATTCGTTCTGAAATGCTGCCATACATCCAATTAGATTACTTACAGCAACAATCGATACTGGCTCGCTTCGATTTTATTTGTACAGAGGACGGGCAAATAAGATGTCTTGAATTAAATGGTGAAACGCCATTTCTTGTCCAAGAAACCTTTGAGATAAACGAAGCGCTTTGTCAGTATTTGGGATTTGATAATCCGAATGATGTTTCGGCATTACATAAAACATTGTCTGGTGCACTCTTTGCGGCAATGCATTATTTAAATGATTTGAAAAAACCTAAAATCGTTATTACAGGGAAAACGGCTTCGGAAGATTATGAGGAATATTGTCAGGTACAGTTTTTAAAGAAATGTATACCTTTTGATGTAGAATATGTGCCTATACAAGAGCTAATAATTTATTCTAGTGATACTGCTAATATTGCTCGAGGTTTATATACGCCTGCGATGGAGAGAATCGATATTTTATATCGGCCTGCACACCCAGTAGAGTTTTTGATAGATGATGTGTCTTCCGATGGTGATCGTATTGGTCTGCATTTACTGGGACTTGTAAAAGATGGACAGCTTGCTATTATCAACGCACCCGCTGCATATGTACTGCAATCTAAAATTTTATTGTGGCTAATTTGGGAACGAAAAAATGATCCACTTCTTTTTGATGCAGAAGAACGAGCGGCTATTCAAAAATATATGTTGCCAACGTATCTTTCGGCAGAGCCATTTGTTCAGGAAAACTTGTCGTTTGTAAAGAAGCCTGTCTATTCACGAGAAGGTAATACAGTAGAAATTTATGCAGGGGATGGGACGAAAACGAATGCCTCTGCGTATACCCATTATGATGATAATTTGTTTATTTATCAGCAGTATGTGGAAATGCCCTCTATAACGATAAAGCTCAAGAATGGATTACAGACAAAAAAATGGTTAATCGGTTCATTTATCGCTGATAATCGGGCATGTGGCTTATCATGTAGAGTAGGCAATCAAATTACAGAATGGGATTCTCACTGGTTAGCCGTTGGATATAGGGAAGAAACCTAAAAAAATCGGCGAGACTTTCTATAAAGTTTCGCCGATAATTATTTTACTCGTTCCAGCCTTTACAGACGTCAATCCATTCTTGATATGGAGTATAGGTTTCTAGTTCAGAAATAGTAAGCTTAATGGCGGAGTTGCTACTACCACATGCAGGGAATACTGTTGTGAATCGTTTAAGGGATTCATCTAAATAAATAGCAACGCCCTCATTCACCCCAAAAGGACAAACACCACCTACATCATGTCCGATCTTATCGAGAACTTCATCTTTCCCAAGCATCTTTGCCTTTGTACCAAAGACAGCTTTATATTTTGCATTGTCGACTTTGGCATCGCCTGCAGCTACAATTAATATCGCTCCATCGTTTACGAGAAACGATAAGGATTTCGCAATGCGTTCTGGCTCGCATCCGAGTGCCTGTGCTGCTAGTTCAACGGTCGCTGAGCTTTCATTTAGCTCCTGTATTTTGTGTTCAACATTCCATTGTGCTAAATATTCACGTACTTTTTCAATGGCCATATGTAATACCTCCTTACAATACTACACTTTATTTTAACATAATTTTCAGAATATATTATTGTTTATCTTTCGGATATAACCTATTATAAATTCAAGTGGTATAAAATTGCACATCAGGAGATGGAATCCAATGATTATGAAAGTGCTTCAGTCACTGTTTGTACTAGTAGGATTACTATTTTTTACAGGGATAGTCGCTCTGTATATAATTTTTAATGGTACGCTACATTTTACGGGACTACTCTTTACTGTTCCGTTATGTATATTCGTACTATTTGTTTGTTTCATTTTTGATTGGTTGAAAACGAGGAAGCGGAAGATATGGTTAGCTGGTGTAATGGGCATTGCGCTATTGATTGCCTCGATTGCGCCTATTCAATATTACTACAAAATGAGTATTCCAACTGTTGATGCAGAAATTGACGTGTCAGCCTATCAGCCATTTACCGAGCAAAATAAAGTTGTAAAGTCAGATATAAAGGCTTCATTACAATTAGCTGAGTCACTGCCACGCTTAGATGGGGCTACGGCGATGTATCCACTGTATGCTGCCTTTGTAGAAGCGACATATCCAAAGGGTTACTATCCGTATGATAGAAGTAGAGTGATGGTGAGTCGTACACCCAAAGCTTATCAAAATTTGATTTCAGGAGAAGTTGATCTGATTTTTGTGGCAGCACCATCTGAATCACAGAAAAGGCAAGCTGAGATGGAGGACCTACTATTTGATATGACTCCGATTGGTCGAGAGGCCTTTGTCTTTTTTGTTAACCATAAGAACAGCGTAGAAAATTTATCACTGGATCAGGTTAAGCAAATATACGCTGGCAAAATTACGAATTGGCACGAAGTCGGTGGTGAAGATAATACGATTCGAGCCTTTCAACGTCCAGCGGATAGCGGTAGCCAAACAACACTTGAAAGAATGATGGGAGATACACCAATCATGGAAGCACCTGCTGAAAATGTTACAACTGGTATGGGTGGTATTATTCATGAAGTATCACAATATCGTAATTATAAAAATGCTATTGGCTACACGTTTAGATTTTACTCAACAGAAATGGTGAATAACAAAGAAATTAAATTATTGTCCATTGATGGGATTGCGCCTACAAAGGAAAACATTCGTAATGGTACATACCCACTTGTATCTGAATTTTATGCTGTTACAGCAGGAACAGATAATCCTAATGTAAAGAAGTTTATCGACTGGATTGTATCAGATGAGGGACAAGCGCTAGTTGAAAAAGTTGGCTATGTACCAGTGGAAATAGACTAAATAGTTTGCTATACTAGTATTACAATCAAATATGATAGTTTTCTAGGGTTCCGTAGCAAATGCTAGTCTGGTCCGAGAGAAAACCACAAATTGATTTTGTGACACGGAAGGATAAAAGCCTGGGAGGTACTGCTTACAGTAGTGCTCCGAAGGCTTTTTTTTTGGGCAACTGAGGGAAAGAAGTTAAAGAATAAGCACAATTCAAGGCCACCGAACTGCTCGAGTAAGCGGAAGAAGTGATAGGGTAAGTCACCGAACTGCTCGGGTAGGATACCAAACTGATCAGGTGTGCCGTAGAAGTGCTCAGGTGGGTCAGAAAAACCGCGTCAGAACTGCTCAATAAAAGTCATACATCCGTGTCTAACAATATAATGGAGGAATTCGAATGAACAAACAATGGTTAAGTGTTATAATTGCTGCTTTATTTGAAGTAGGATGGGTTATTGGCTTAAAGCATGCAGGGAATGCACTCGAATGGATTGGTACTGCAGTTGCAATTTTTGTTAGCTTTTATTTATTAATTAAGGCGGGAGAAAGTTTACCAGTCGGTACTGTTTATGCAGTATTCGTAGGCTTGGGGACAGCAGGTACTGTGTGTGCTGATAGCTTACTGTTTGGAGAGCCATGGAAGTTAGCCAAAATTTTATGTATCGTCGTTTTACTTGCAGGAGTAGTTGGCTTAAAGCTTGTCACAGGTGAGCCTAATGATAAAGAGGTGAATCAATAATGGCATGGATTGCATTAGTAGTTGCAGGACTATGTGAGATGATGGGTGTTTATATGATTAGTAAATATAATGAAGCTAAAAGTATAAAAAATTTAGTGTTATTGATTTTCGTATTTACCTTGAGCTTTGCTGGGCTTGCATATGCCATGGAAACATTACCAATGGGTACAGCATATGCGATTTGGACAGGAATTGGAGCGGCAGGTGGCGCTTTACTCGGAATGTTATTTTTCAATGAATCAAAGGATTGGAGACGTCTTGTTTGTATAGTCCTTGTTTTAGGGGCCGCGATATTCTTGAAAATATTATCTTAACTATTACTAATAAAATGTAATTGAGTTGAAATATAAAAATTTAAATAGTCATCTGGCGTCGGTCAAATCGTTGCTAGATGACTATTTTTGATTATCATACTCGATGATAAATAAAGAACTCTTGAGCATATTTATGAAATAAATGAACAAACAATAAAATTTGCTCCAGCAACAAGAAAGTGAATTAACGACAATCATTGCGAAACTATTAAAATGTAAATCTGAACTTTTTCTGAATTTGAAAAGGTTCGGCTTTTTATTTACAAAAAAGACAGACAACCATTCGTTAGTTGTCCGTCAATTTTTGAAATTATTTCTTTACATCCTTCGTCCATTCAGCCACCTTGTCTGCGTTGGCTTCTACCCAATCTTTAGCAGCCACTTTTGGATCTTTACCATCCATAATTTCTAGCATAACACTCTCTAAGTCTTCTGATGTCCAGTGGAAGTTATCTAGTACAGAATATACATCTGGTTGGTCTTCTTTTAAACCTTTACGAGCGAATGTGTTAATCGTTTCTTCGCCACCATAAACGCCTTTTGGATCTTCTAAGTATTTAAGATCATATTTAGCGAACATCCAATGAGGAGACCAGCCTGTCACGATAATGTCTTCTTTATTTTTAATTGCTTTAGCAAGAGAAGTTGTCATAGCACCAGATGAAGAAGTTAACAGATTCCAATCTGCTAAATTATCATATTCATCTAAAGCTTTTTCAGTAGCAGCTGTAATCCCGGCACCAGGTTCAATACCTGTAATTGTGTGATCAGCTTGATTTTTTAAATCTTCAATTGAATTAACGTCCATATAGCTTGGTACTACTAGACCTATTTTTGCACCAGCAAGGTTTTCGCCTAGCTCATCTAGGTCGTTCTTATATTTTTCGTACTGAGGAGCATGTGTATTCGGTAACCAAGCAGCAACCATACCATCTGCTTCTCCTTTTGAAACAGCCTCCCACATAATTGCATTATCAAGTGGTGTTAATGTTACATTGTAACCTAAATCCTCTAGTACCTGACCAACTACATTAGTTGAAGCAATTTCTGTATCCCATTCAACGTAGGCTAGATTGACGTCCTTTGAGTTACCATTGCTCTTACTTGAATCATTACCACTACATGCAGCTAGCAACAAGCCAAGCCCTAAGGCCATTCCTAATTTAGTTAATGTTTTCAGTTTCATCGAATCTTCCTTTCGAATATTAATAGTTTTGTATCAAACTACAAAACGTAAATCTCAGCAATGAAGGTGAAGAGCTATGTCTTTCGCTTACGAATTGCCTCTTTTTCTATACAGTTTTCTTCTTATTAAAGCTTTGCGTTAAGCGATCTATTATAATAGCGAAGATTACTAAACCTAAACCTGCAACAAAGCCATTCCCAACCTGTGTACGTTGTAGTGCAGTTAATACTTCACGTCCTAGACCAGGTGCACCAATCATTGAGGCAGTTACAACCATTGACAGTGATAGCATAACCGTTTGGTTAATCCCTGCCATTATAGTTGATTTCGCAAGTGGGATTTCTACTTTAAATAGTTTTTGCTTTGAAGTACTACCATATGAATCCGCGGCCTCTACTAATTCTTTTGGTACTTGGCGAATTCCTAGGTTCGTCATACGTACAGTTGGTGGTAAGGCGAAAATAACGGATGCAAATACGCCAGGTACTATCCCAATACCAAAGAAGGCAACGGCAGGAATCAAGTACACGAAGCCAGGCATTGTTTGCATGAAATCGAGTATCGGCTTAATCACATTTTCTGCTACAGTTGACTTAGACATTAGAATGCCAAGTGGAATACCTAATATGATGGAGATGATACTTGAAAAGAGCACGAGCGTAGTTGTTTCCATAAGGTGTGTCCATAAGCCTTGATTATAGATAAATAACAAACCGATTAATGAAAACGTTGCGAGCCCGAATTTCTTGCCGGTAACGAAAAAGGCAAAGATGACAATAAGTAAAATTAGAATAATCGGGGGAATGCTCACTAATAAATCAGTGACCTGATTCATGAGTAGTTTTCCATTTTTTTGAATCAAGTTAAAAAACACTGAAAAATTACTCGTCAACCAGTCCATAACTGATTCTACCCACGGTCCTAGTGGTATAGCGGGGATATCGTCTAAAAATTTATTCATGTGCAACTGCCTCCTCATCGCTAGTTGAAAGTGCTTCGATGACAACGCCTCGGATAAGAACACCAAGTAAGCGCTCATCTTTTACAACTGCAATCGGAGTAGGAGAATTATGAATCATGCCTAAAATATCCTGTAAAAGCATATCTGGTGGAACGGTTAACATTTCTGATTGAACAATTGAATGTACCGTTTGTTCTTGTCTTTTAGCTGCAGCTCGTGCGTCGTCAGCAGTAATATAGCCTTTTAAATGTCGATTTTTGTCAACGGCCATTAGTAAACTAACCGTTTCTTCGCGCATTCTTTTAAGTGCTACGGTCGGTCCATCTACATCTACATTGACATATACAGGTCGAACCATGGCATTTTCAGCGGTTAATACTTTAGAGCGATCGACATCTTCTACGAAGGTTTTAACATAATCATTTGCAGGATTCGTTAAAATTTCTTCTCCAGTACCAATTTGAATGATTGAGCCATCTTTCATGATGGCGATACGATCCCCAATACGTAACGCTTCATTCAAATCGTGGGTGATAAATAAAATTGTTTTTTTCAATGTGCTTTGTAAATCGAGTAACTCATCTTGCATTTCTTTACGAATTAATGGATCGAGTGCAGAAAAAGCCTCATCCATTAGTAATATTTCAGGGTCATTTGCAAGTGCACGTGCTAAACCAACACGCTGTTGCATACCACCTGATAATTGACTTGGATATTGGTCCTTATACGCAAGTAAGCCCGCATTTTCGAGAGCTTGCTCAGCTTTTGCTTGTCGTTCTTCCTTTGTAATGCCTCTGATTTCAAGGCCATATTCAGTGTTTTGAAGAAGTGTACGATGGGGGAATAAACCGAAGTTTTGAAAGACCATACTCATTTTGTTTCTTCTTACATTACGTAAACTCTCTTTGCCCATTTTAGAAATATTTTCTCCATCGATGTAAATATTCCCACTTGTAGGTTCTATGAGACGGTTTAAAAGCCGGATAAGTGTCGACTTTCCACTCCCTGATAATCCCATGATAACGAAGATTTCACCTTCATTTACAGTAAAGCTTGCATCGTATACACCAACTGTTGCACCTGTTTCTTTTAAGATATCAGTCTTGCTTTTTTGTTGCTTGACGAGTTCTAATGCTTGGGGAATATGTTTCCCGAAAACTTTAGAAACATGTTCCACTTTTATTTTTTCCAATAGAACCTCTCCTTTCGTAGATCAATTTCGCCTTGGCGTAATGGGTGTTGCTTCACTTACGCACAGATAAAGTGCCATTTGACGTGGCGATCTTTGGCTGAGTTCTCTTATTTCAGTAGGTGTTTGGACATCCACTAAATAAAGAAAAATACTATTTGAGGATATTGATACCCAAATATAAACAAGTAACAACTTAACACTAACAAAGAGTTGTTACTTATGTCAAATCGACAAATGAGAAAAAATCCGCTTAAACGCTGTTATATCAGCGCTTAAGCGGATTTTAATTTGGATATAAAAAGCTCTGAACTCGAGCGAAACTTTCATCATTACCGATAAAGTAAATGATATCTCCTTCTTCCAAAGAAACATATGGACCAGGTGATAGCAATAATTCATTTTTACGACGAATTCCGACAATCGTGCTAGACGTATTTTGCCAAAAATTTAATTCCTGTACTGTTTGGTGGATACAAGGGCTTTCAGCTGTCATCTCTAATTGATAAGGAATAAATGGATTGACGGATCGGAAATGTTCAGTTCGACTAATAAGTTGTTTGGTCTTTTCCTGTAGATTTATTAATTCTTGGTGTTGCTTCTGAATGCTAGTCATAAGCTCATGTTGTAGTTCATGGACAGATTGAACATCCTGGAATTGTCGGACAAAATATGCAGCCTTTTCATACGAGATAATAATAACCCCACTACCTTTAGAGGCCTCCACGATTTCCAAGTCCTGCAAAACGGCAATCGCTCTTCTCGCAGTTTCCGCAGAGACATTGTATTGGCTAGCTAGAGATGATCTTGCGTAAATTTTATCGCCAATTCGATATTTTCTTTCCACGATTTTTGAAGCCAAATCGACAGCTATTTGCTGATATTTTGGCTGTTTCACCTGCACATTTTTTTCTAATGGCATTCTAAACTTCCTTTCGTCATTACAGTTACCTCAGCTTATTATAGACTAGCCTGCACAGAAAAAATAGCATCTCCATAAGCTAGTAGTATATGATAAAAACGTAATGTAGCATTTTTTGTTTTTAATTAGTTTTTGTTAATAGAGTAGGAGTTGTAGTTTGACAGCTTTTAGTTATTATTATAAACTAAGTTACGTTATGTAAGTGAAGTGAAAATACTAGTGCTCAGTTAGCGGATTTAGCTAGCTGTTAACAATAGAAGGTTGGAAAAAATATGACAATTACTACTAAAGTTTTGGATATAGTGAAAGACAAAATGACGATCGTGAAGCAATCTGAAACAGAAAGTATTTGCCTAGTTGGTCCAGTGAAATTACCGGTAAAACAGGGTGAATTTTCAGCGACATTTCAATGGTATAACTGGTTAAAAGTAAATGTTAATCTCTCAAAAGAAGAAATTATTGATGATTTAGCATCTGCAAATTTAGCTTTTTTACAACAGTCATCAGTACTTGTTTATGGAGATTTTGAACATGCAGAGAATGCTTTAATTCGCATGCATAGCATTTGTCATACAGGTGATATTTTTGGAAGCCAGCGCTGTGACTGTGGTTATCAATTACATGAATCGATGAAAATGATTGTGGAGCATGGCTGCGGTGCCATTTTCTATTTAGCAGATCATGAAGGTCGTGGCATCGGGCTATTCTCGAAATCGCTTGCTTATTTATTACAAGAAGAGGGGTTAGATACGGTTGAAGCAAACCATGCTCTTGGCTTCCCAGACGATACCCGTTCTTATGAAGATGCCATAACTGTGTTAGCTACACTTCGTTCAAAACCAGTTACACTGATTACTAATAATCCAAAGAAGCTTGCCGCACTACAGGCACATGGTTTAGCAGCAGAAGGACATGTCCCATTATGGGGAGGATTAACGGAGACGAATCGTTTTTATTTAAACACGAAAGTAGAGAAATCTGGACATTTGCGTGAAGAGAAGTGAGTGGAGGAACGAAGATGACAACAGATGAAAAATATATGCAGTTAGCACTTGATTTAGCCGCTAGTGCAAAAGGAAATACGAATCCTAATCCACTTGTAGGGGCTGTAATCGTCAAAGATGGTGTAATTGTAGGAACAGGTTTACACAGAAAAGCAGGGGAACCACATGCAGAGGTGCATGCATTCCGTATGGCTGGAGAACATGCTAAAGGCGCGACACTTTATGTAACTCTTGAGCCTTGTTCGCATTATGGAAAAACACCTCCTTGTGCAAATTTAGTGAAGGAATCAGCGGTTAGTCGTGTTGTTGTAGCCATGCAAGATCCAAATCCTGCTGTTGCTGGGCGTGGTATTCAACTGTTACGAGATGCGGGTATTGAGGTAGAAGTGGGTATTTTAGAAGCTCAAGCTCGCCGTTTAAATGAACGCTTTATTCACAATATGCTTACAAAACGACCATTTATTATTTCAAAATATGCGATGACCTTAGATGGAAAGATAGCTGCCCATACAGGACATTCCAAGTGGGTAACTGGTGAGGCAGCGCGTGAGGATGTTCACCGTATTCGTCACGAGGTGGATGGTATTTTAGTTGGTGTTGGTACTGTTTTAGCTGACAATCCATCTTTAACGACAAGATTAAAAGAAGATTACGGAAAAAATCCAGTACGCATTATTATGGATAGCTCCCTTCGTACACCAGCTCATGCCAATGTTTTGAATGTAGAAGAAGCGAAAACCATCATTGTATGTAGTGAAAATGCCAGTCAAGAAAAAATAACAGAATTTGAAGAAAAAGGCGTAACAGTATTGCCAGTTCGACATGAATCTCAGGGGCTTGCTGTTGATGATATGCTTGAAAAACTATATCAATATGGCATTACGGATATTTTAGTAGAGGGTGGAAGTACGATAAATTCTTCATTTTTACAGCAAGGTGCTATTAACAAATATGTGATTTACATAGCGCCGAAGATTCTCGGTGGTCGTTTATCATTAACACCTATTGCTGGTCAAAATCCATCCTCTATGGATGAAGCATGGGATGTAGAATTTGCTTCGTTCGAGCAAGTTGGGCAAGATTTACGTATTATTGCTTATCCAAAGATAGGTGAAGAAAAGTGAATTATCAAGCAGATGTTTGTATTGTTGGGGCTGGGCCAGGTGGAACACTTCTATCGCACTTACTAGCGAAAAAAGGTCTTTCCGTGATACTACTGGAACAAAACGCAGCACTTGGGCAGGCATTTCGCGGTGAACATTTAAATGAGGAGGGTGAGGCTGTTTTAAAAAGTCATCAGCTTTTTGAAGCAGTCGAGTCACTCGGCTTATTACGTATGGGTAAGCTTGAATATTACGCAGAAGGTAGAGCATTTAAAACTATTTTTCCTGATGAAGCCGTAGGACATTTAGGAATTCATGTACCGCAAGCAAATCTATTAAAGGGAATTTTGCAAGAAACACAGCATTTTCCGCACTTTTCTTGTTTTCTGAATACGAAGGTGACGAAGCTCATAGTTGATTCTTTGGGCAGATATACGGGTGTCATTGCATCAAAAGATGGGGAAACATTTGAAATTAGTAGTCAGTTAATAATCGGTGCTGATGGTCGTTACTCTACTATTCGTAAGCAAGCACACATCGACTTTCAAAAGCATAAACATGGCTTTGATTTATTGTGGGCAAAAATTCCTGCTCCTCAAGGATGGGAGCCATCGATTAAAATGGCATTAATAGGTGATAAACAGCTATCATTATTTACGCAGGTAGGTGGGTTCATTCAAATCGGTTGGAATATTGAACAAGGAAGTTTTCCTCAACTCAGAAAAAAAGCATGTACACCATTTATCCAACAGCTTTCAGATCAATTTCCGGAACTATCTGATACTGTTAATGAGCATATAAGATCTTGGCAAGATTTTGTATTACTCGATGTATTCAGTAGTCATTGTAACTGCTGGGGGACAAAGGGGCTTGTGCTATTAGGGGATGCTGTTCACACGATGACACCAACTGGGGCATTTGGGCTCAATAGTGCACTAAAGGATGCAGATTGTCTTGCGTTACTATTAAATAAAGATACACTTGTTCATTTTAACGTACAAGATTTTCAACAAATGCGCGAGCAAGCCATTGAGGAAGTATTAGCGAAGCAAATTGAAAATGAGCAAACATTTGCGACAATCTTCATAAACAAGGCTTCTTGAAGGGAAGAAAAACATCATGAAATTTGGCTTTGATATAGATGACACACTCATTGATTTACGAGCACACGCCTTTGCGCTCTATAATAAAAAACTAGGTAAAAATGTTGCACTAGAAACATTTCAAGCTTTACAAAGAGTTGAAATTCACGAGCCTTTTGGTCTAACAGATGATGAAGGAGCAGCGATGTGGAATAGTTCATTAGAGGACATTTATTTTACGGATTGTTCTTCTTTTGAGGGAGCATTAGAGACGCTCCAAGCTTTGGCACAGCAGGGATATGACATTTATTATATCACTTCACGTCCTAAACAATATTGTGAGCAAACACGTGAATGGATGAAAGCACAAGGTTTTCCAATCATAGAAGGTCATTTTTTCTGCGGCATGCAGGATACAGAGAAAGTAGCTATCATTAAAGAGCTAGCTTTAGATGTTTATGTAGATGATAAACCAGCTGTATTAGAAACACTTCGAGATGTGAATACAAAAGTAATTTTAAAAAATCAATCCTATAACCAGCATGTTGAACTGCCACGCTTAAATCATTGGCACGATTTTTTAAGATTAGTAAATAATTAGCTTATCACCATAACGTGTAGTTGATTTCCGTTCCGACTGGGCGCTTTGCCGCTGACGCTTCGCTTTCGCGCAGAGCAGAGCTTCCTGGGGGCGTCCGATGAGCCGCTTCGCTACGCTGCAGGGTCTCATCTGTGACGCTGATCCCCAAGGAGTCGCCCAGTCTCCACTCCAATCAACTAATATACTTGTAAAAATATTATCATCGTTGACTTTTGGTGCTAAGTCGATTAAATGTTAAAAAGGAGAGTGCATTAGTAAACGCTACTCTCCTTTTTGAGTCGCTCAATTGCATAATACTACCACTTAATTATATTCCGACAATAGGGTTACTACCTAACGTGTAGTTGATTTCCATTCCGACTGGGTGCTTTTCTGAGGGCGTCCGATGAGCCAAATAGTTAAAGCAATACACCCGAATAGAGGGCACTTTAAAAGTGAACCTGTTCGGGTGTATTCTTTGTTTCTATCAATACAATTGCTTTTCGATTTCTAACGCAATGCCTTGGATAGTCTCAATTAATAAACTTTCATCATAGTCACTATAGCGTACTTCTGGAATAACGAGTGACACTGATGCAATTATTTGGTTGGAAGCGTTTAAAATCGGTGCAGATAAAGAGCATGCTCCACGTACACGCTCACTATTGCTTTTCGCAAAGTGCTGTCTACGAATCTGCTGTAAATCCTCCCACAAATGCTCTTTGGAAAGTATTGTCTTATCAGTGATGGATTCAAGACATATATTCTCTACATATTCTTCAACATTCGGCATAAATGCGAGCAATATTTTAGATGATGCACCTGCATAAAGGGGGGAGGTGTCACCTACAAACATTTTCGTTGAAAGCGGATATGTTGAATCATAGTTTAATATACATCGTCTCTCCAAACCATCAATAATATTCATGGAAACACTTTCGCCGATTTCTTCATTTAGCTTTTTCAAAATAGGTTCTGCGACTATAATAAGACTTGATTCTTCTTTTACTAAATTTCCTAAATACAGAAGCGAATGACCTAATTGATAGCGTTTAGTACGCTCATCTTTGTGAAGAAAGCCTTCGTACACAAAGGTAGAAACGAAACGCTGTAAACTGGAAATGCTTATCCCTGTTTTTTTACTTAATTCAGTTAGGGAAAGGCTAGGCTCATCTTTTGTGAAAGCTTTTAATACTTTAATAGCTTTGTGCAGCGATGACATTGTATAGTTTTTTTCGAAAATCTCCTGATTCATCCCGTCACCTACGTAATAAAATTTTCTTCGACATCTGCCGGAGGATTTAGCTTCATAAATACTTTTTATTTCTATTATAGCGTAATTTTATTTTTGTAGAGAGGACTTTTGGAATTCGTTTGTATGTTCTCCAAGTAACGGTGGTGCAGATTTATATTGAATATTTAAATTTGAGAATTTTATTGGGTTTTTGATGAATCTGATTGTACCATATTGTTTGTGCTCTATTTCACCAATCATGTCACGTGCAATAAATTGCGGTTGTTCTAGAGCTTCAGCAATTGTGTTCACACGTCCACCTGGAATTTTATATTGTTGTAATAAGGTAATCCATTCATCCCGTGTTTTTGTCATTGTAATGTCAGTAATCATCTGAACAAGCTCCGCTTCATGTTGCTTGCGCATCGTATTTGTTATAAAGCGAGGATCATTGGCCCATTCCTCACGTTTCAACATCGTGCAAAACTTTTTAAATTGTCCATCTGTACCAACGCAAATCATTAGGGGGCCATCTGCACAGTTAAATACTTGATACGGCGCAACATTATTATGACGATTACCGAGACGTTCTGAGCTAAAACCTGTATTTAAATAAGCGCTCGCTACATTCGCTAAGCTACTCATTTGAACGTCTAATAAAGCTAAGTCGATAAATTGCCCTGTATTTGTTTGATCGCGCATTCGTAAAGCGGCTAAAATACTAATGGCAACATAGTTAGAGGTTAAAATATCTGCAATAGGAACACCGACTTTTGTTGCTTCTCCTTCAGCTGAGCCAGTGACATGCATTAAACCACTCATTGCTTGAATAACTGGATCGAACCCAGGTTCATACGCAAGAGGACCGGTTTGACCGAATCCTGTTACTGCACAATAAATGATTCTAGGATTCACTTTTCTTAATTCCTCATAGCTTAGACCCATTCTCTCCATGTCACCCGTTTTAAAATTTTCCAGGACGACATCGGCATCTTTGACGAGTTCTTTAAGTTTTTCTCTGCCATCTATTGTCTTTAAATCTAATGTGATCGATTTTTTATTACGATTGGCACATAAATAATACGTACTTTGACCATTAACAAAAGGTCCCCAATCACGCATACTATCAGAGCCATATGGATGCTCTATGCGAATTACTTCTGCTCCTAAATCTGCCAACATCATGGAGCCAGCAGGGGCAGCATAAACACGAGATAAATCTAATACTCGAATATTTTCAAGAGGTTGCATTGTTCTTCCTCCTAAACACGTCATTTATAAACAGGCTTACGTTTTTCTACAACTGCATTTACACCCTCTTTAAAATCATCTAGCTCTGTAACAATGGCCATTTGTGATGAAATGTAATCAAGTGCACTACGTAAATCCATCCGTTGACTCTGATAAACAGCACGCTTTATGAATTGCAATGTCGTAGTTGGACGACTAGCTAATTCTTTTGCGTAATTCAATGTGTATTCGTCAAGCTCATGGTCTTCTACAACAAATGTCACAACACCTTTGTCTTTTGCTTCATCAGCAGTTAGTACACGAGCTGTCCAGAACATGTCCAATGCTTGATCGATACCGATTAGTTTTGGTAAATAATAAGCGCCACCGTCGCCCGGCACGATCGCAACGTTAATGTAGCTTTCTGAAATCTTTGTAGACTTTGCAGCAATCCGTATATCGCACATTAAGGCCATATCAAGTCCTGCGCCCATTGCAAATCCGTGCACCTGTGCAATAACAGGCTTATCAATTTCTTCAAGGAGCAGGGGAATACGCTGAATCTTTTTCCAAAGAGAATTTTTTCGTGCTAAACCTGTAGAAGAGATATCGTCCTCGCTTTGGAAAAATCCTTCACCAGCTTGCATTGCCTTAATATCCCCGCCAGCGCAAAATGATTTTCCATTACCTTTTACGATGACAACACGAATATCCTCTGAATCACGAACGGTTTCAAGGGCTTCAATCCATTTAGTGATCATCTCTTCACTGAAAGCATTGTACGCCTCAGGTCTATTTATTGTAATTGTGGCAACATGGTCTTGCACTTCAAAAAGTAAATCAGTCATTGATAACACTCCTTATCATTCAATAGTGGTTTGACACAAATTAATTAATTAATTATCCTTCCACTTTGAGAAGTGGCGAGCTAGAGCTAGGTGAAGTTAAATATTTCCATAGGCTATCTCCGCTATTTTCTAATAGTTGAGTTGCGACCAAATTAGTCCAATAAGAGGTGTTGGCTCCTTCATCGCGCCATGACCAAAGTCTACGTGTAAATTGATGCAAACTATGTTCGTGTGTCGTTCCAATTGCAGCGTGTACTTGATGCGCAATTGTTGTCACTGCTTGAATAATTTCTTCGAAACGAATGCTGGCGTAAGCAACCTCACTATTTTGATTATTCTTCTGAAGGGCATCCGTTACATTATTAAATGCTGCTAGAGTGATTGCCGTTTCACCTGCTAAATTTACAATATGCTGCTGAACGAGCTGGAAGCGATGAATCGGTCGACCGAATTGCTCACGTTCTTTCGTATATTGAACAGTTAAATCATTTATTTTATCGACTGCACCAGTCATTAGTGCTAATTGAAAAGCAGAATTAAGTGTTGTTATAGTGTGTACCTTTTCAGGAGATAACACAGCAGATACTTGTGAAACTTTAGCATCATGGAATATCACAGTATCACGTGGCTCGCCTGCTAAATTAATACCTAGCTTCATCTCAGCGTGGCTTAAATCTATTTCTACAAGATGAGTACCCTCCGCACTATAGGCAAGTGTCACTAGTTTTTTTGTATGACGTGCCCAAGGGATTTGGCTCGCTTCTCCCGTTAATTTGCCATTCTCTAACATAAATGCTTGATTAGGGCAGAGCATATACGTCGACAAGTCCTCAATTACTTGTAAACTAGTAAACTCCAATAAATAATTTGCAAATGTTGTTTCTGCAAATGGAATCGGTGCAGCGTATTTTCCAGTTAAACGAACAATATTCAATAAATCCTCTATGTCGCCACCTGCACCGCCATTTTCTTCTGAAATAGCTACAGCTGTCATACCGCTTTCTTTAAACAGATCCCATAGTTCTGGTGCCCAATGACCTTGTTCCACTGTATCGACTAACTCTTTATCGACTTTTTCTTTTAACATGCGTTCTACAACATCGAGAATCATATCTTTCATTTCACTCATTGTGCTATAACCCCTTTCGCTACAACGCCATACAATACTTCTGAAGTACCTCCTCGAATCGTGAAACCTGGTGCATGTAAAATGGATTCAGCCATAAAGCGATCAATTTTACGATGCGCGTCAAGTGTAGGATAAGTCTGTACGATTAAACGTGTGATTTCAGGAATACTTTGCTCAAATTTCGTACCAAGTGCCTTCACAAGTGCTGCAGGAATAGATACGTCTTCACTATTACCAGATTCTAAAAGCTGGGCCACTCCAATTGACAAATTACGTAGACCCCAAAGACGAGCTACTATTTTAGAAGCTTGCTGTAACCCTTCTAAATTGTTTTGGCGCTTTAATTCTTGAATAAGTTCATCGATTAATGGGAATGTACTCAATATTCGCTCTGGGCCACTACGTTCAAAGGCAAGTTCTGCTAATCCTTGAGCCCAGCCATTACCGATCTCTCCAACAACCATATTGTCAGGTACAAAAACATTGTCAAAGAACACTTCATTGTAATGATGTTCACCAGTTAAAAATTTGATCGGAACAACAGTTATACCTTCCGCATGCAAATCAACAATCAACTGACTGAGACCTGCATGTTTATTTTTTCCATCAAAAGGACTTGTACGTACTAAAGTCACCATATAGTGGCAAAGGTGTGCATTACTCGTCCATATTTTTTGTCCGTTGACAATCCAGCCACCCTCTACTTTTTCAGCACGTGTGCTAACCGAAGCTAAGTCAGAGCCACTATTTGGTTCACTTAAGCCTATGCCGAAGTAGCATTCACCTTTCACAATTTTCGGTAAGAAATATTCACGTTGTTCTTCTGTTCCATAGCGTAAAAGAAGTGGTCCAGTTTGGCGATCAGCAAACCAATGTGCAGCAACTGGAGCACCAACAGCTAAAAATTCTTCTGTTAAAATGTATCGATCAATAGTACTCCTCTCTTGACCTCCATATTTTTTAGGCCAAGTTAAGCCAATCCAACCCTTTTGACCAATTAATTTAGAGAATTCAGGATCATCTCCACTTAGCCAAGAATCACATTTAGGCGTAAAGGTACCTTTTGCTAATTCATCCTGTAAAAACGTTCGAACA
Source organism: Lysinibacillus sp. NPDC094177 (assembly GCF_050279145.1). Classification (NCBI taxonomy): domain Bacteria; kingdom Bacillati; phylum Bacillota; class Bacilli; order Caryophanales; family Bacillaceae; genus Lysinibacillus; species Lysinibacillus sp. NPDC094177. Next base: position 85,386 of record NZ_JBNNTW010000007.1, read on the forward strand.
TCTAAGCGAAATTGCTCTTGCTCATGTGTAAATTGCACAGTTGGTAAATGAAACATTTAATCACTCCTTAAGTTTTACCGTAATGTGGTAACTATTATTGTATATGTGTATTTTATGATTACTTAGAAGTGTAGTCAATTACTTTTTTGGAATTATTAGAAAATTTTTACGAGTGGAGTAATGAACTAAGTATTAAAAATAAAATTCAGCGAAAAAATGGAAAAATACAGAATAAACATGTTACTATGTAGAAAATTCTGTAATGGAGGTATGGGGTATGCAAATGGCTATCAACACTTCCCAAAAATTAATGCAAGTTTTATCACCACAATTAGTACAGCATTTAGAAATACTGCAATATTCAACAAATGAGCTAGAACAGTATATTTATGATAAGGCTAACGAAAATCCACTGTTAGTTGTCACTGATGCGACAGTGAAAATGCAATATGAGGAAATTATGCAATTAGCAAGCTATTCTGATAAGAGTTATTCTGCGCAATATTATGGACCACAGCATAATTCATATAACCCTTTTGAGATGAAGCTTGCTGTAAAAGAAAGCTATGAGAAGTTTTTATTGGAACAAGTACCTATGCATAAAAATCTATCTTCTGCTGATTTAAAAATCTTAATGTTTTTAATTCAATCCCTAGATGAGCGTTTATTTTTAGATGTTGATTTAGAAATTGTTGCAAATAGATGTCAAACAAATGTTTTGCATGTAGAGGCACTATTGGACTTACTTCAAACTTTCGAGCCAGTAGGAGTAGGGGCACGTAATTATAAGGAGTTTTTACTCAATCAGATAGACAGAGATGCGCTTGCACCAAAATTGGCCTCTCGGTTTATCGAAACAGATATAGAGTTAGTGGCTGCACAAGCTATTAAACAGTTAAGTAAAAAATATAAAACTTCTCTACTTGAGGTGAAGAAAACTGTCCACTATATAAAAAATTTAAAACCAGTGATGATAGGAGATAAATTTGAAGCGATTCCATATGTCATGCCAGAAGTCGAAGTAGAAAGATTAGGAGAGGAATGGATGATTAAATTAAATCGTGGATATTTACCGATTGTTTCTATCGATAAAAATTATGTTGAAATACTAAAAAACGATCCGAATTGTAAAACATATTTCAAAGACACAATGAAAGATGCTCTTTTATTATTACAAGGAATTGAACAACGTGATAAAACACTGTACGAATTAACTAGATTGTTAGTGGAATTACAAGAGGATTTTTTCCATAAAGGTATTGAGGCATTGAAGCCAATGCGGTTAAAAGATGTAGCAGACATTTTAAGTCTACATGTGTCTACGATTAGTCGAGCTGTGCGTGGAAAACATATAAAAACCTCCCATGGTGTGTATGCTTTACAATCGCTATTTACAAAAGGAGTAATGAATATTTCTGGAAAAATGGATTCTATTATGTATATTAAAAAGCGGCTCAAACAGTTGGTAGAGGCAGAGGATAAACAAAAACCTTTAACTGATCAGCAGATTACAAGTATTTTATGTACAGAAGGTATCCAAATATCCAGGCGGACAGTAGCGAAGTACAGGGAAGAGATGAATATTATGAGTTCATTTAATCGTGTATATGGATAGGATAGATGATGTAAATAAACTGTTAATGATGTATTTTCGCATCAAAATTTGAAAAATGCATATGGAAGATTCATTGTTTTTTGTAAAGGCTTTCACCATAATGTGGAGTTGATTTCCGTTCCGACTGGGCGCTTTCCTGGGGGCGTCCGATGAGCCGCTTCGCTTCGCTGCAGGGTCTCATCTGTGACGCTGATCCCCAAGGAGTCGCCTAGCCTCCACTCCAATCAACTCATGTATGGCATATGTTTTAACTTCTTTTCAGTGGGTGTTCAAACGTCATCATCCCTGAATTTTGATGATAAGACATTTTTCTGCACCAATAATAGATGTACAGATAAATAATTTGGGGGGCTTTAACAATTTAGTAGGTTTGGCATCAGAATTGCTCATTAAACGATAGACATTGAAAAAGAAGAAAGGGGCTAGTAAATGTCTACATAAAACACTAAAGGGGTGGTTTAATGGGAACTTTGCAAAAATCACTGAAAACACGGCATATTACAATGATTTCTATTGGAGGGGTTATTGGTACAGGGCTCTTCGTTGGGACAGGAAAAAATATTTTAAGTACCGGTCCTGCAGCGGTGGTTTCATATGCGATTGCATGCTTACTCATAGTTCTGATTATGCAAATGGTTGGGGAAATGGCATCAGGAGAAATAGTATTAGGAAAGAAATCAGGTGGTTCAGCAGAGTTAGGTTCATTTGCTTCATATGCAGGAAAGTATATTGGTCCATGGGCAGGTTTTACAGTAGGCTGGCTTTATTGGGCAAGCTGGGTGTTTATTGTGGGGTTAGAAGCAGCACTCATAGGGGGAATGCTGCATAATTGGTTCCCGATGATACCAACATGGCTCGGAAGCGTAGGCATTACATTATTGATGACAATTGTTAATATTTATTCAGTAAAATCATTTGGTGAATTTGAATATTGGCTATCATTCGTTAAAGTTACGGCAATTATTGTATTTTTAGTTGTTGGTATCGCGATGATTTTAGGGATTTGGCCAAATTATGAACCAAAGGGGTTAGGTATTTTAACGGAATTCGGTGGATTTGCACCAAATGGAATTGTCCCGATTTTTACGGCAATTGTTTTTGTTATTTTCTCGATTTGTGGTGCTGAGGTTGCAGCTATCGCGGCAGCAGAGTCTGAAAATCCAGCGAGAAATATTGTTCGTGCCATTCGCAACGTTGTCTTTCGATTAGGTTTATTTTTTGTAGGATCAGTAGCTATTATGGTTTTAATTATACCTTGGAATGATTCAAAAATGTTGGCAGCACCTTATGCAAATATATTAACGATGGCAGGGCTTCCAATTGCTGCTCAACTTATTCAAATCGTCATTTTTATTTCATTAATTTCAGTTTTAAATTCTGCTCTTTATACAAGTTCACGTATGTTACTTGAAATGTCACGTCAAGGCGATGCACCAAAGATATTCTCACAAATTAAAAATCGTCGAGGTGTACCTGTACCAGCTGTTATTGGTAGTACAGTGGTAGCGTATATTTGTGCGATGCTATACTTCATTTCACCTGAAGTTATTTTCTACTTTTTGGGGAACTGCGTTGGAGGATTAATGATTGCAGTTTATATTTTCATTGCTATTTCACAAATTCGTTTCCGGCGTTATTATGACAAAGTTTCAAATGAGCCATTATCGATTAGAATGTGGCTATTTCCATATTTATCGTATGTCACAATTGGTATTTTAACAGTCGTTTATTTATGCCAAGCTCTCATCGAATCTTTACGCTCTCAATTCTATCTGAGTACAGCGGTATTAATTGGCTCAATTGTGTTGTTCGTGATTATGCGAAAACTGTCGACAAGATCAGCAGAGCAAATAGAGGAAAAGTTCGCTTCGGAATAGAATGTTATTAAAATACAAAAAATTCGCAACATTTCTGCGAGATATCAAGCCGTGAAAGAATGTAAAGGATGCTTTAAAACACCTTTTAGGCTTGCAGATGCCCCGTAGAAGTGAGCGGATTTTTTTGTGATGAAGAAGTTTTTAAAGTTTGAGAGGAAGTGGTCTATATGTCGATAACTCAACTGCATAAAGATGAACATTTTTTTATTGTAAAAAATGATGAGATAATAATTAAAAGTGATATCCAAATAGAGCTTCTTGAAAAAATAATAAAAAAATATAGTAAAGGAACAGAAATCTTCGAGGCGGAAGGCTATTCTATTCATGTATTAAAAACTTCGCAAGGTAGCTTATTTCATGTCAAACCAAGCCATATAGATTTTATGAACCCACTGTCAATTAAAATATTAAATTCCATATCAGATGGCGTTACAGTATGTGATTGTGATGGCAAAATTTTATTCCAAAATGATATTGATGTTGAAATTGTTGGCATTGATTTAATGGGAAGATATGCAAAAGACGTAATCGCTGAAGGAATAATGAGTGATTCCATTTCGATGAAAGTAATTGAATCTAAAGAAAAAGTAACTATTTTGCAGACTTTCATTAATGGCAAATGCTTTTTAGTTTCTGGTAAGCCAATATTTGACGAATATGGTGAATTACAATACGTAGTAGCAATTACACGTGATATGACACAATTAAAACTGTTAGAGAAAGAAGTAAAAAAATTAGAAGTTCAAAACGAGAATTTTAAACACAAGCTACATGCCTTACATAATAAAGAAACAACAAAAAGTAGTTTAATAGCTGTGTCTTCAGAAATGATGCAGGTTGTAAAGCGTGTTATGAGAGTTGCGGAGGTAGACTCAACTGTATTAATCGGTGGTGAATCTGGCGTAGGTAAAGAAGAGATTACAAAGCTTATTCATGATAATAGCCGACGTAACGATAATCAAATATTAACGATTAACTGTAGTGCAATCCCTGAAAATTTATTAGAATCTGAACTTTTTGGCTATGAGGCAGGAGCGTTTACGGGAGCGTCAAGAGGTGGTAAGGCAGGATTATTTGAGATTGCGTCAGGTGGTACAGTGTTTTTAGATGAAATTGGAGAGATGCCCTTATTACTGCAGGCGAAATTATTACGTGTGATCCAAGAATCAGAGGTTCAGCGTCTAGGTAGTGGAAAGCCTATTCCAATCGATGTTCGTATAATCGCTGCGACAAATCGAAATTTAGCGGAGATGGTGAGGCAAGGTAATTTCCGTGAGGATTTATTTTATCGTTTAAATATTATCCCGATTGAAATTCCTCCTTTAAGACATCGTCGTCAAGATATCATTCCACTAGTCAACCATTTTTTAGCTATAATTGGGGAAAAATACGGTATCCATCGCACAATTGAGTCATCTGCTATGAAAATATTAGCGTCTTATGATTGGCCAGGAAATGTACGTCAGCTGAAAAATATGGTGGAGCGTATATGCTTACTAGCAACGCAGCCAGAAATAACAGCTTATATTGTGCAGCAAGAATTAGATAGTAACCCAGCGATTACCCGTGATATAGAAAATCCTGTAGAAATACAAAATATTCAGGAACAAGTTATAGCTCCAAAGTTTAGTGGTACTTTAAAGGAGCAAGTGGCAGCTTTTGAAAAGCAGCTTATTAAGGAAGCTCTATCTAAATATCCGAGTATCAGGCAAGCTGCTAAATCACTTGGCTGTGATCAGTCAACATTGGTACGTAAAATACAAAAGTTCCAATTAACGCGACAAATTTCATATGAGGATTAATGATGTATTTTTGCATCAAAATTTCATTTATGCACAATAAGATGTAATATTGCGATACTCACTAATTCATACAAGGAAAATGATGAAACGCATCGTTAATATGTTAATAGATTTAGAAGGAAAGAGGCATTTTCAAAAAGAAACGTCTCTTTTTCATTTTGTTGCAGTTGTTGTGAAGTAACAATAAGATCCGTTTTGATTTTTTCACTCATCACCAAAAGAAAGGAATGATTTTGTTAAACGTATGCCAATAATATAAGTTGATTGGAGTGGAGGCTGGGCGACTCCTCTGGGATTAGCGATAGAGGAATGAAGGCTAAAACCATCACGTCCTGTGATAACGCCTTCGTGACCAACATCCTGTTGCCCCGAGACCCTGGAGCGAAGTGAAGCGGCTCATCGGACTCCCCCAGGAAGCTCTGCTCTGCGCGAAAGCGAAGCGTCAGCGACAAAGCGCCCGGCCGGAACGGAAATCAACCACACGTTATGAAAATGTAGCAATATTTTTTCGTTAAAAATAATTTTTTTCTTCGCTTGGCACGAGAATTGCTATTAAAAAAGTGTATGAAATTATAAACGAAAAGAGGTTGGCATTTATGACAATTCAACTAAAAGAAGAGTTAAAAACGTTAGATCAAAAACATTTTCTACACCCAACAACGTCAATTGAACAACAGCAAACACAAGGTCCAGCAGCCATTTTTACTGAGGGAAATGGCATTTATTTAAAAGATATAGAAGGAAATATCTACATTGATGGTATGTCTTCATTATGGAATGTAAATATTGGGCATGGTCGTAAAGAAATTGCCGAAGTGGCGAAGGAGCAAATATCTACATTAGCATTTAGTTCCTGCTTTGCATCATTTAGCAATGAACCAGCTATTCGTTTAGCGACGAAAATTGCTTCTTTAACGCCGGGAGATTTAAACACTGTATTTTTTACTTCAGGCGGCTCAGAGTCGAACGATACAGCGATTAAATTAGCTCGTCATTACTGGTTACTAAAAGGGCAGCCAGAGCGCCAAAAAATTATTTCACGTACGCAGTCATACCATGGTGTAGCTATGGGTGCTACAAATGCAACAGGCTTACAGGCATTTCGTGACTTTACTAATTCACATGCCCCAGATTTCCACTATGTATACAGCGAATCCGTACGTAATTTACGTGAAACAATTGAAGCGTTAGGTCCTGAGACTGTGGCAGCATTTATTTCTGAGCCCGTACAAGGTGCAGGTGGAGTTAATATTCCACAAAAAGATTACTTTAAAGAAGTGCGAAATATTTGTGATGAGTACGGTATTTTATTCATTGCAGATGAGGTTATTACGGGATTTGGTCGTACAGGCAAATTCTTCGGTATGGAACATTACGGGGTAGTGCCAGATATGATGTCATTTGCTAAAGGCGTATCAAGTGGTTATGTGCAACTTGGCGGTGTGGCGATATCCGAAAAGCTTCATCAAGATTTTTGCGAGCTTTCTAAAGGGACATTAATGCACGGATATACTTACAGTGGCCATGCACTCGCTTGTCAAGTTGGATTGAAAAATATAGAAATCATTGAGCAAGAAAATCTCGTTGAAAATGCTGCAAAAATGGGCGATGCGATGTTAGAAGGATTCCGAGCACTTCAAGAGAAATATAGCTTTATCGGCCGTGTGCGTACTCTTGGATTACTTGGAGCCATTGAATTAGTAAAGAGCCGTGAGACGGGTGAATTGTTTGAGTCTCCACTTAGTCCGATTTTTGTACAAGAAACGATGAAACGAGGATTAATCCTCCGAACGGTCACTTATGATCAAGATACAGTTGTATTTTCTCCACCTCTCATTCTATCGAAAGTAGAGCTAGATGAAATGTTACGTATTTTAGACGAGACATTTGAGCATATACGAAAAACAATTGTTGAAAAAGAAGTTTAACTTCTTTCAGCAAATGTCTTCCAACTCTAAAGGTGATGAGAATGAGGTTTTAAGTCCCTTTTCAGCGAGTGTCCAAACATCTGTACCTGTCGCTACGCTTTCGGTACAAAAAACATCCCGGAACTCAGGCTAAGAGCTTCACATCCTGTGAAAACGTCTGAGTGACCAACGTCGTGTTGTTGCTGTCGCTTCGTTGCACTACGCTTTCGCACAGAATGAACCCCTGTTGCTGACGCTACGTTAGCACTGCGCTTTCGCACAAAAAACATCTGTTGGCCTAAAGCCTCTGGCGGATGTCACGGAATCGGAAAGGAGTTCACATCGGATGTTAGCCTAAAATCATCGAATCCATGCGATAACGGCTAACTGACTTGCATCGGTAAAAGCGCCACGTCCTGTGGCATTACCGAAATGACCGACATCGTGTCGGCCCTCACGCAGGCCTAAGCACAAAGCCGATTCCGGACGCAATTATGCCGGGGCATAATTGATATCAGTGTATACGATCACTATTTGAAGGAGGAGTTTTATGACAACTATTGTTAGAGAAATACGAGAACAATTTAATCCAGCGAAACCATCTCAATGTATAGGCCAAGTGGAGCTTTTGACAATAGATGAAACGAAAGAAGTTATCGTTTCTGCTCAGGATGCATTTGAAGATTGGAAAAATACGTCTTCTGTTGCACGTGGAGAAATTTTACGCGTGACAGCAGATTTGCTTGAGAAAAATATGGATAAAGTAGCTGAAATAGCTTCGAGTGAAATGGGTAAAACGAAAAATGAAATGCTTGGTGAAGTTAAACGTGGCGCTTCTATTTTACGTTATTTTGCACAAGAAGGGATGCGTGCAACAGGTGAGGTGTTACCGTCAGCCAATGAAGCGAAATTACTGTACACAATGCGGGTACCACTCGGTGTCGTTGCTGCCATAACTCCTTGGAATTTCCCTGTCGCTATTCCCCTGTGGAAAATTGCACCTGCATTAGTGTATGGCAATACAGTAGTTTGGAAGCCTTCTATTGAAAGCGCTTTAACCGGTAAATTAATAGGAGAATTATTTGAACTGGCAGGCTTACCGAAAAACGTGTTAAATGTTGTGCAAGGCCGTGGTTCAAAAGTGGGGCAGGTATTATTGGAGGCACCTGAAGTAAAGGCGATTACATTTACAGGTTCAAATAGTGTTGGGCAAAGTATATTAGATACTGCTGGTTCTACTAATAAAAAAATTCAGCTTGAACTTGGAGGCAAAAATGCTGCGATCATTTTAGCTGATGCCAATTTAAATCAGGCTGCAAAATTAACGATTGAAGGTGCGATGAAGCAAACTGGACAGCGTTGTACAGCAACTAGTCGAGTTTACATCGAGGAAGCGGTTTATGAACAGGTATTAGAGCAGTTAATAGAAGAAGCTAAAAAAGTTGAAGTTGGTGTCACGATGGGACCTGTGTCATCCAAGGGGCAATATGATTCTATCTTAAGCGCCATTGAAAAAACAAAAATAGAGGGTGCAGAGCTTGTATTTGGCGGTGGTCCTACAAAAGGTATGTTAGAAGGATACTATATTGATCCAACAATCTTTACAAATGTAACACACGAGATGTCGATTGCCCGTGAAGAGATTTTTGGACCAGTTTTAGCCGTCATAAAGGTAAAGGATTATGAAGAAGCGATCCGACTATCGAATGACTCTGAGTTTGGATTGAGTGCTTCTATTTATACAAATAACATTCCGAAAGCATTTGATTTTATTAACCGTAGTGAGGTTGGACTCGTACAGGTTAATGATGAAACGGGCGGAGCAGAGCCTCAAGCACCGTTTGGAGGAATGAAAAATTCAAGTACCGGTGCACGTGAGCAGGGGCAGGCAGCAAAAGAGTTCTTTACAACGTTTAAAACAATTACGATTGGCACAAAAAGTGAGTAAATGAAAGAAATTTAGAATAGAAGACAAAAAAATATACTTCATATATGCCTCGGTGTCATGGCCCAGATTTTTTCAAATTGTATGCAATAACTATAAAAAATCTGGGGCATCCGCTTGAGGCATTAACTTCATATACAAGAATATGCTTTGGTGCAAAGTAACACGAAGTGAACAACCGCATTTACGCTCAGGCGTATTTGCCTTTTTTTAAATCTATTAAACGAAAGAAGGTAGAGCTATGGCACAAAGTCGTTTAGCAATTGATGTCGGTGGAACGTTTACAGATGTATTTGTTTTTAATGAAGAGACCGGAGAAGTATTTGTCACAAAAACGTCGTCTACACCTTCAAACCCGGAGCAAGGAATTTTAAATGGAGTAGCAAAAGCAGAATTAGATGGCAAGGATATTAAAATTTTTTCTCATGGCACAACAGTTGGAACGAATGCGTTAATTGAGCGCAAGCTGCCAAAAACAGCTCTTATTACGACAAAGGGCTTTAGAGATGTAATCGAAATTCGCAGGGGAACGAAAGAAGATATTTGGGACACATACAAAGATACTGCGAGGCCTTATATTCAACGACGTGATCGCTTTGAAGTGACAGAACGAATAGATTATGAAGGAAATAATCTTCAAGCTATTGATGAAGAGGAAATTCGTTTATTAGCAAAAAAATTAAAACGTCGAGGAACAGAATCCATTGCTGTGTGTTTCATCAATGCCTATGTGAACGGGGAAAATGAGGCGAAAGTCAAAGAAATTTTAAAAGAGGAATTACCGGATGTCTATGTTTGTATTTCAAGCGAGGTGCTTCCGGAAATTTTCGAGCATGAACGTATGAGTACAACGATTATCAATGCTGTTCTTGGTCCAATTATGAGTAACTACATTAGTAAGTTAAGCAATGAAATGCAGAAAAAAGGCTATGACGATGAAATATTAGTTTTACACTCTGGTGGCGGGGTGATGACTTCAAGTACAGTGCCCCGCTATGCTGCTAGATTGGCAAGTTCCGGGATAGCTGCTGGAGCAATTGCAAGTAAGCATATCGCAAAGTTGTGCGGGTTTGACAATGCAATCGGCTTAGATATGGGTGGTACAAGTACTGATATTTCGCTGATGTATAAGGGTGATATACGGATCACAAAGGACTGGTCTATAGAATATGGCTATCCAATTGGTTTCCCGAGCATTGAAATATTAACAATAGGAGCCGGTGGCGGTAGTCTCGCATGGAAAGATGAAGGCGGTTCTTTACGCAATGGACCACAAAGTGCAGGGGCAGTACCAGGTCCGGCTTGCTATGGCCGAGGAGGTACTGAACCAACTAACTCAGATGCGAATTTAGTGTTAGGACGTTTGGGTGTGGATTTGTTGGATGGTACGATGCAATTAAACAAAGAGGCAGCAAGTAACGCTGTGAAAAAAATCGCAAATGCATTCGATCAATCAGTTGAGGAAGCGGCAAGTGCCATTATAGAAGTTGCAAATGCCAATATGAGTGATGCAGTTCGATTAATATCAGTACGGAGAGGCTATGATCCACGAGATTTCGCACTCGTAGCTTTTGGCGGTGCAGGACCATTACATGGTGCCTATTTGGCGAAAGATTTGAACATTCCAAAAGTCATTATTCCTACTCATCCAGGTGTGGCAGCAGCAATGGGATGCCTACTTGTAGATGTACGCCACGATATTTCTAAAACGTACGTGAAAAAACTGGATGAAGTAAATGTAGAGGAACTGACAAATCAATTTAGTGAATTGCGAGAAGAGGCAAATGCGTTATTAAAAGAGGAAGGAATAGCAGAAAATTCATCGTCATTAACGAATTTTATAGATCTTCGTTATAAAGGACAATGGCGATCTCTGGCCGTTCTCGTATCCGATCAAATAACTTCCTTAGATGCTATATTGGAAGCATTCCATCAAGAACATGAAAGAGAATTTGCATTTTCCGATAAGGATCAAGCTGTAGAGATTTTTGGTCTACGTGTCACGGCTATAGGAACAGTTCCTAAGCCTAATTTCCCGCAGTATGCTCCTGAAGGTTCGCTTGAAGATGCTTTCAAAGAAACACGTCCTGTTTATTTTGAAGGTAAATATATTGAAACGAACGTATATCATCGCGATAAAATACCAGTTCATACGCAATTTGAGGGTCCAGCCATTATCGATCAGCTGGATACGACGACTGTTATTCCACCAGGGTTTACAGCGGAAGTAGATGCCTATAAAAATATCATTATTACGGTGAACTAATACGCGATAAGGAGGAATTAGGCTATGAGTACTACGAAATTGGAGACGAATGATAAGGTTCAAAATCTCGACCCGGTAACATTTGAAGTGTTAAAAAACGGCTTTGTGAACTTAGTCGATCAAATGGCTGAACAAATGCTGCGTACGTGCTACTCGTTTGTTATTTATAATCGAGACTTCAGCTGTGCATTATGCGATGCACAGGGCAATACGGTGATGCAAGGAACACAAGATATTTCTGTACACGTAGGGACATTGCATTTAACTGCAAAGGCTGTATTAGAAGATTTCGCTGATGATATTCATCCAGGAGACGTATTTTTAGTAAATGATCCTTATCGTGGAGGAACGCATTTCAGTGATGTACGTGTAATTTTACCAGTGTTCCATGATGACAAACTGATTGCACTGATGCAAACAAATGGGCACTGGGCGGATGTCGGCGGTTCTAACCCAGGTTCTTTTGATATCACAGCAAAGGAACATTACGGGGAAGGGCTACGTATCCCACCTGTTCGTATTTATAGTAAAGGTCAATATTTAACAGATGTTGTGAAAATTATTGTCATGAACATGCGTATTCCGGAAGAACGTATAGGAGATTTACGTTCTCAAGTAGAAGCGGCGAAAGTGGGAGAGAAGCAACTCAAGGAAATGATTGAGAAGTACGGTATTCACACGGTGCTAACAGCTTTTGAAGAAGTCCAAAATTACGTTGAACGATTAATGAGGGCGAAAATTAAAGCTTTACCTAAAGGACAATGGGAAACAGTGGACTATATAGATATGGACCCACAATTAGGAGATGGCCTCATCCCAATTCGTGTAAAAATGACTATTACGGAGGATGAAATAGCTTATGATTTAAGCGATTCACATCCTTATATCAGTTGTTTTTTAAATGCAGGGTTTGGTTCAGCACTTTCGGGTACTTATGCAGGAACCAAAACGTTTTTCCCGGACATTCCGCTGAACTCGGGGTTTTATCGTGTTGTGAAAATATTTCTTCCTGAAAACTCTGTCGTCAACGCACCTAGCCCAGTAGCTGTTTCTGGCTATTGTTCAGGGGCGTTTGAAAAAATTATGAATGCTTGCTTTGAATTATGGTCAAATATTATGCCGGAACGCGCTATCGCATGTTCATTTAATTTAGAGTATTTACTAATAGGCGGTTATGATCAACGACGAGATAGTAGTGAATATTTTATGTGGTATGACTGGATGGCTGGTGGTCATGGTGGACGTATTGACCGCGATGGTGCGAATACAACGTCACCAGTATTCGGAGTAGGATTGAGTGTTCAGCCATGTGAGGGGCAAGAGCGTTTGTCACCAGTTGTTACGACGAAGCATGAAATTATTATAGATTCTGCAGGTCCTGGGAAATATCGTGGTGGTTGTGGTGTAGAAAAGGGCGGTATTTTAACAGATGTCAATCAAACCGTGATGTCCTATTGCTGTGATCGTTCTCGCTCCATTACATGGGGGATTATGGGTGGCTTACCTTCTATCGCACAAGGGGCTATTTTAAATCCAAACAAAGAGAGTGAAGAATTTTTAGGTACGATTTTCTCCAATATTGAATTAAAGAAAGGCGATACCTTTACACGTCCTTCAGCTGGAGGAGGCGGTTTAGGCGACCCATTAGCACGAGATGTCAAAGCTGTATTAGAGGACGTTATTGATGAATATGTTTCGATTGAACGTGCGAAGCTTGATTATGGCGTAGTGATCCATGAAATTGACCGCGATTTGGATGCTTTCGAAATTGATATGGCTGCTACATTAAAAGAACGTGATTATATTCGCAAAAATCGCCATAGATGGCTGGGGACAGATCCGATAGAAGTTGAACAAATGTACAACAAAGGTGAAATTAATCAAATGGATGTTGTTCGAAGATACGGTGTCATTATGGATTATCAAACAAATAAAGCATTGCCAATCTCAACAGAGCAATACCGAGAAGCGATGAAGAAACGTTCTTTGGCATATTGGGGATAGACATAACGTTTAGCGTATTGGGTTAAGTATAAGCTAACTTTAATCATATATAAGAGAGTAGTTCACACTACTCTCTCTGCGAGATGAGGGTATACAAATTTTTAATATCAAATAATGCATAAACTATGAAAAATATTACGACATAACTTTTAACTGGGACAACTGACAGTTCGAAATCCTTATGGAACCGTATTTTCTTCGATTTTTCGAAGCCAAATACGTGCCGGTTTCCATAGTGTTGCTTTTTGAATATCTATCTTCTTAAATTTTTTTGGTTATTAAAGTCCCTATTCCTAACAACAAATATATACAGAATAAGTATATTAGAAGTAGATTAGTTTCAACAGACTTTATTCCTACAGCATATAAACAAATTAAAAATTTACCACTCAAGATTAAGATCATGTAAAGAGACACAATTAAATATTTTTGAATTAAGACTATATTACGCTCATCATATTCAGGGACATTACCTTCCCTTTTATGTTTGACCCTAGATAAAACCAAAAATATGATGAATGCAAAAAATGCACCTAGAACTATCGGTAACACTACTTCAAATCTAAAATGCCCTGTTTCTTTACCAATTACATAGCTCCCTAAAAACCCACCAATCAACATAGCCCCTATCACTACAAACCAAGTTGTGAATTGTAACTTTTGTTCTTTGGAATGCACAACTCTATTAAATGAATAGGAGAGTTGTGCATCGAGTTTGAAGTTATTTCACACTAGGTAATATTTTATTTAAAACGATGGCTACTATAGCAGCAGTTGCTATTGGAGAGCCGAATAAATATTGAACTGTTGTTGGTAATGAGTATAAGAAATCTTTAGGAAGTAATGTTAGGGCTAATGTTAAAATCACTGGTATTGCGATTACATACATTTCCTTTTCACCAATGTGTTCATTTTTCATTACTTGTAAACCACTGATCGCAATAATGCCACAAACGATCACAAATACACCACCGATAACTGCTGAAGGAATTGCAGAAATAAGAGCAGCTAATTTACCAGAGAAGCCGAATAACACAAACCAAAAACCTGCAGCAATAAAAACACGGCGACTTGCGATACCTGTGATCGATATCACACCTGCATTTGTTGAATAGCCAGTGACAGGAGTTGAGCCTAGTAATGATGCGATGAAACAACCAATTCCTTCGCCGATAACCCCGCGATTAATTTGTTTATCAGTTAATGGTTTATCGATGACATTACTCACTGCAAACCATGTACCTGTTGTCTCTGCCATTAAGACGATATAAATAATAACCATTGTAATGATGGCTGAAAAATTGAACGTAAAGCCGAAATCTGCAAATGGAATTTGAGGCATACTAAACCATTTTGCTTGAGATACTGCTGATAAATCTAAGACACCCATAATATTCGCGGCAATACTACCTGCGATTAAAGCAATGATTACTGAAGTGATACGAAATACGCGACCTTTTTTATGAAAGACTGCACCTAACATAACGCAAACGATAAGAACGGTAGCTGAAATGAGAGCCAAATAGATGTTTTGGTTAATAGATGCACCCGCTGCGTTAAAAATGTTATTACTTAAACCTACAGGCATTAATGAAAGACCGACAACAAAGATAATTGTCCCTCCGACAAGTGGAGGAATGAAAGTATTGACGATTTTATTGAATATACCTGTATAACCTAAAATAATGACCAAAATGGCGCCGATTAAGCTTGCTCCTAGCACAGTGCTCCAGCCAAGATCTCCACCACCACTTGTGGCATAAATACCTACAATCGCACCAAGAGGAACATATGAAGGACCTTGTGCTATCGGTAACTTCATGCAAAAGTGAGTTTGAATAATTGTTGCAATCCCTGCAGCAATGAAAGTCGATTGTATCAATGCGCTTGATTGACCTGATTGTAAACCGATTAACATGGCAATTAAGAAAGGCACTACGTAGACATCCATCGCCATGACATGCTGTAAACCAAGTAAGGCTGATTGACCAAATGAAACCTTCTCATCTGGTAAAACTGTTAACTGCTGAGTTTTCATATTATCGTTAGCTAATTTGTTATGTTGCGTTTCCACTAAGATGTACACCTCAAAATTGTAAATTTAGAATTTTTATTTATGCTCTAACGTGAACCTGATTACCTTGTACCCAAACTTCACGGATATTTTCAGGGCGCACAAGATACATAATTTTTTGGAAGATATCCTGTAAATCTTCCTTGCTATCAAAAATCGGAAGTTTTGCAGAAGATATGTTTGTATCGATAATTTGTACATCCCACGTGTAGTTTTCCTGTAAACGGCCAATAGGTAGGCTTAAGCTTTCTCCGCCACCTGCTGTTGCTAAATAAAATGCTTCATTAATTGTGATACGCGAATGTGGAACACCACGTTTTTCAGTAGGAAGAGATGGATCAACACCGTCTTCTAGCATTCTAGATGACATAACAGCTTGTCTAGCATTATCGAATAGGCTAGGGGAGAAACCACCTGAAATATCTGACCCTAATCCAATATCAACGCCTTTTGAATGGAAGTGGGCAATTGGAATGACACTATTTGCAAAATAAGCATTGGAAATTGGACAATGACCTATCGCAGTTCCTGTTTCAGCAAATAACTGGGCATCGTCATCATTTAAGAAATTACAATGTGCCATCACAGATTTATCGCCCAGTAGGCCAAAATCATGTAAGGCAAAGGCATCATTTTTCTTAAATCGTTCCTTTACGTAGCCGTGCTCCCAATCACTTTCACTACAATGAGATTGGATATGTGTATCATATTTGGCAGCTAACTCTCCCAAACCTTTTAAAGCATCGTCTGTACAGCTTGGGATAAAGCGTGGTGTTACAACTGGATAAACACCCTGTTTCGTTGATTTTGCTAATTCTTTTACAGCTACAATAAATTCTTCTGTATCGTTTAATGCCGTTTGCGTATTTGCATCGCGATAATAGTCTGGATTTTGTTCAGGATCATCCATCACAACTTTTCCGACTAGACCTCGTTGCCCTTTTTCAGCACAAATTTTCGCTAATAGTAGGCTCGCTTCTTTATGGACAGTCGCAAAATAAAGTGATGTAGTCGTTCCATTTGCAAGAAGAGTGCTTACTAAATCTCCATAGACCTCTTGTGCAAACTCTAAATCGGAGAATTTTGATTCGATAGGGAATGTGTATGTATTCAGCCAGTCATAAAGTGGAATATCTAATGCAGTTCCAGCTTGTGCCCATTGTGGTGCATGTACATGCAAATCGATAAAGCCTGGTAAGAAATATTGACCGTCAGCTAATTGATGGAAATTTTCTTGATGTTGATATGTAGTTAGTAGATTTTGATAGTCTGCTTGCTCAGGAGCTACAGTCTTTTCAATCATCCCGTCAGCATTAATGAAGAATAGATGATCCTTTAAAATTTGCACTTCAGTAGGAGACTTACTTGAAAAAGCTGTCCCTTTAAAAATTAACGTATAATCAGTCATAAAAACCACCTTAATGTTCGTGTATTGATGAATGTATGGATTATTATAGGTCATTAAAACTGATACGTCTATAAAAAAACGAATATTAATAGAATTAACGCAGGATTTTTGAACAGATTTCACTATTTTTTTACAGCTTTTACAAGCATTAAGATGAATCATTGATAAAAGTTAGGATGACATTTGTAAAACGTATGCCATGTAATTGGTTGGCGTGGAGATTGGGCGACTCCTTGGGGATTAGCAATAGAGGAACGAAAGCTAAAAGCATCACCTTCTGTGATAACGCCTTCGTGACCAACCCGTGCCGCTGACGCTTCGTTAGCACTACGCTTTCGCGCAAAAAGCATCTGTTGGCTCGAGGCTCAGGAGCAACAGCAAAGCTGTCACTTTTGAAATAAGATTGATTAAAATTTGCAGACAATCCTCAGTTTCCTGATTAAATAAAACCACGTATTTTGAACAAAGTTTGATCAAAATACGTGGTTATATCTGTTTGTCGCTATTTATTTTTAAAGATTAATTATTCTGGACCGCTAAAGCACCATTTGAGTTTAATAAGAAATGAGACAGACAACCAATTTAATAAACTCGAAGTCTTGCACTCCGTTATTTACCCCACGGCTATTCACCATATCTTTTTAGCATCACGACTTTACCATCATTTTTTTTCAATCGATTATAAACATACTTAATTTTGTATTCGTTGTATTTTTCAAATTCGATTTTATCGTAAAAATTCTTCGATAATGACAACTCACGCTCATCAATTAAAAGAAAGTATTCACCGTTTTTCTCTATAATATTTTGTTCGTCAATTTTAACTGTTTTTTCAATTAGAACATCACTAAGAGTGTAAAAACCTACTGCAAATACTCCTATAAAAAATAATGAAATAAAGATTACGAATAACTTACTTTTTCTCAAGTGCCTCACCTCGTTAATATCAGTATTTAATACTAATATTACTTAATTTATGCTAAGTTTACAGACTTAACCTAATTATTTATTGAATTAAACTACGCCGTTAGTTTTTCAATAATTTCTAGTGACATAAATATCTATATACCCCCAGGAAAGCGCACAGGCGGAACGGAAATCAATCCCATGGTGATGAGATTATGAGATATAGTAGATTACAATTTTTTGAAAATAAAAAACTACACATCACTTCGTTATCGTACAAAATTTTGTGTAGTTTAAACTTTTGAAAAGCAATTGTTATGAAATTGAGTCATTGATGATGCTTATAAAAGTATTAAAGGTTGAAGAGATATTTTGTTCATTTTTCCTTGTGCAAAGATAGATAGGACGTTGAACATCAATGTCTTTAATAAAAACTCTAGCTATTTGCTGTCGTTGAATAAAGCTAGAAGCTGCAATAGATGGAGCTAGCATCGTACCATATCCAGCTGCAATGGCGTGAATGGATTCATTGATGCCGTCCAGTTGTAGCCCTACTCTTGGGGTCGGGATCTTATGTACCTTGCATAAAGCGTTTAAATATTCTTTCGTGGAGCTACCATCTTCTCGCGATACAAATGGTTGCTGCATTAATTCCGCTAATGACACTTTTTGATCTGCCAGTGGATGACCATATGGGACGATAAACCAATAATCGAGATTCATGAGAAATTGATAATTAATATCTGGATGATGCCCATCCTCTTTTACGATAAAAGCCATATCAGCCTTATAGTGAAGTAATTCTTCAATAACCTGCTGGGAATTAGCCGTTTTTATGTGGATATTAGTTGTCGGATAGGCTTGTTTATACTTTGCGAGCCATTTCGGTAATAAAAAATGGGATGGAACATGGGTAGAAGCAATTTGTAATTCTTCATTACCCGTGTTTTTTAATTGCTCTAGTTTGTTTTCAATATCCATTTCCAAATCAAATAATCGTTGAGCCTGCTTAAATAAAAATTCCCCATTTTGTGTTAAAGCAATTCCTCTGCCTTTTGATTCTAAAAGAGTTAAGTCTAGTTCTTTTTCCAAATTTCTAATTTGAATGGTAACGGCAGGTTGACTAATCATTAGAGCTTGCGCAGCTTTAGAAACACTATTGAGCTCGGCAACTTTGGTGAATAATCTAAGAGCATGTAAATTCATTATGTATCCCACCTTTTATAAAAATTTTTTATCCTTTTATATAAATTATATATTAGATTTATTAATTTTCACTCTGTATCCTTTTAATTACAAAAAGTTTTTAGGGGGTGGGGATATGATGAATCGACAGCACATTGGAATTTTATTTGGTGGGGTGCTATTACTTGTAGTGGCAATGGGGATTAGCCGGTTTGCATTCACACCAATTTTGCCATTTATGCGTCATGATGTCGGGTTTTCGTTTGAAGTTGCAGGATTTTTAGCATCAAGTAATTATATAGGCTATTTCATTGGTGCTTTGTGGGCAGGATTTATCAATCGCCAAAAGAAGAACATTTTATTGTTCAGTGTTGTCTTAAATGTCCTTTCTGTTGTACTTATGGGAATCATTGAAATATATAGTGTTTGGCTTGTACTTCGCCTGATTGCGGGCATTACAGGGGGACTTATTTTTGTCTTAACATGTAGTATTATTATGGATTATTTAGCAAAGCATTCACTTACACGGTGGTCAGGCTATTTATTTGGTGGTATCGGATTAGGAATTGCTATTTCAGGTTTATTAGTCCCTGCTATTGAAGCACGGTTTGCCTGGCAAGGTACATGGATAGGCTTAGGGATTTTATCTGCTGTTTTTTTAGTGATAACATATATACTTTGGAGAGGTTTGCATGTACAGGATAGTGTGAAAACCGCAAAATCCTCTGATGCAAAAATGACAAAGGGCTTTATGCCATGGCTAATCGTCGCATATGGCTTTGAGGGGTTAGGCTATATTATCACTGGTACTTTTTTGGTAGATATCATTCACAATATTCCTTCACTACAAGCATACTCTTCGTATAGCTGGGTCATTGTTGGGGTAGCGGCTATCCCGTCAGCACCTGTTTGGACTGTATTATTAGAAAAATTCTCTGCAATCAAAATTTTATTTGTCGCCTATGTATTGCAAGTATTAGGCATCTTATTACCAGTATTTTCACAAACAGTATGGAGCGTATTATTATCGTCATTTTTATTCGGTTTGACATTTGTAGGCATTGTGACGTTAACAACGTCCTATGCACGTCAGCTATTCCCAACACAAAGCGGTCCAGTCGTATCATTGTTAACAACGTTTTATGCTTTTGGACAAATTATCGGGCCAATTATCGCGGGTCAGCTTGTCGAGGTTTATAGTAGCTATAAGGCAGCGCTTGTATTTGCAGGAGTCATTGTATTTTTTGCCTTGATTGTTATGTTATGTGGAAGATGGATCACTGTTAAACGACAGGCCACTTTAGACAATGCATTGCCTATCAGAACTCAATCCAGTTCTTAAATTAGAGAAGCCAGAAATCCGATTGGGGATTTCTGGCTTGTGTTTTTTTAAAAAGATGGCATGCCTCTATCTACATGATATTAAAAAATAAAATGTAAGTCTATATCTTTTTTTGTGTATATGAAAAAATAGTAATGTGCACAAGGGACGTAACGTTACGATTCTATACAGAAATGAGGGAAATGTATGGCAAGAACAGTAACGACAGAAGAGGCGATTAAACGCTGGAATCAACATGCAGAAAGGTTTACAGTAAACTACGATGAGCATGGTGATATACACCGTGAAGTATTATTAAATCCAGCCATTTTTTCATTATTGGAAGATGTACATGGGAAAAGGCTATTAGATGCAGGATGTGGAGAAGGTTATTTAAGTAGAATACTTGCTAAACAGGGGGCTATTATCACAGCTGTTGATTATTCAGAAAAAATGCTGGAAATAGCTAGGGAAAGAACACAGGGAGAAGTCACTATACAATATGAATATGGAAATTGCGAAAAACTAGATTTTTTAGTAGATGAGCAGTTCGATTGTATTATTTCCAATATGGTACTCCAAGATTTAGAGAATTATAAGGAAGCATTGAGTGAGATGTATCGCCTGTTAAAACCAAATAGGACTTTGATCTTTTCGATTCTTCATCCTTGCTTTGTTACGCCTAATAGTGGATGGATAAGAAATGAACGGCTTGACCAACAGTATTGGAAGGTTCAACGCTATTTTTACGAAGGTGTATATGATCAAAGGCTTCCGCTAGATTCTGATGAAAAAATTGTCTTTTATCATCGAACATTAACGAGCTATATGAAAGCAATTATACAAGCAGGATTTACGATAGAAGACGTTATTGAACCGATGCCTTCAAAAGAGATGCTGAGAAAGTATCCACAATTCGAGGAAGATTTGCATTTTGCAGATTTTATTGTATTTAAATTAAGAAAATAAAGGAGGGAAGCATGTGCGCATATTTCATGTCAGTGAGGAAAGTGATATTACAGTATTTCACCCTCGTTTACCTGATCGACTTGATTTAGATTCAGGAAAAGGTCTAGTATGGGCAATCAACGATACATGCTTGCCTAATTTTTTAACACCAAGAAATTGTCCACGAGTGTGCTACCATATTGGTACCGATACAACAGAACGGGATAAACGAGCCTATATAGCATCGGTATCATGTTCACATGTTGTCGTACTTGAAAGCAAGTGGTTTGAGATGATGAAAAATAAGAAACTTTACTTATATGAATTTGACATCCGCGAATTTTCACTACAGGATCAAAATGCTGGTTATTATACGAGTGAAACAATACAATATCCTGTTGCTAAATTTGAAATAGAAAATTTATTTGAGGAAATGTTTAAACGTAATGTTGAAATACGGGTAGTCGATAGCCTGTGGAACATCTATGATGAAATTCAAAAAACAACATTGAATTGGTCGATGTGCAGAATGCGATTTGCTCAACCGAGAAAATAATTAGCCAAGCCTCGTCATAGTAAGGGCTGTTGACGGAATTTTTAAATGAGCTATAGTTGTGATTATACGAAATGGATAAAAATGAGGTGCACATATGATTTTAATAAGTTCTTGCCTAGCAGGACTAAAGGTACGTTATAACGGAACAGATAGTTTAAATGAAAGAATTCAACAGCTTGTGTTAGAAAATAAGGCGATCACTGTATGCCCTGAACTTATGGGAGGTTTTTCAACGCCTCGTGAGCCCGCTGAAATTATTGGCGGAGATGGTGAAGACGTACTTGATGGAAAAGCGAGAGTGGTTGAAAAATCTGGCCGTGATGTCACGGAGCTTTATATAAAGGGCGCATTTGCAACATTACAAAAAGCACTTGAACTAGGTGCGACTAAAGTTATTTTAAAAGAGTATAGTCCATCTTGTGGCAGTGCAGTGATTTACAATGGGGATTTCAATGGGACAAAATTAGTGGGCGTAGGTGTAACTACTGCATTGCTAAGAAGAAATAATATTGGTGTTTTTTCTGAAGAAGATTTTACGGATTTATTAATGCAAATTTGATCGGGAAATATGTGTTTGCCTTAGATTACTATATTAACTATATTTATATAGAATCGCCCCCACTACCTACGTAGATTGGGGGCATTTTTTATTCAACAAGCAAAATTCGAGGTGAGGTTTTGGCGATTATTTTCGTTGATAACCAGCAACCAAGACAAGCGGCCAAAATACTTAAAAGAGATAATCCGATACTAACTGGCCAGTTTATCACAAGGGGGAGTTCTAGTAAGCCATATTCTAAAATAATACTTTGTAAAGCTACGGGTATTACTTTAACACCGATAAAAATCCCAAATATAGTCCCTAGTGCTGAAAGAAACAGAATCCCTGATGTAATCGACCATCTAATAGTATTTGAGGTCATACCAATAGATTTGAAAATTCCGTAAGTTCCGCTTTCTTTTCTTACATTTATTCTAGAAACACTAAAAATAATGATGAATGTTACTGTGATAAATAAAATCCCTATGACAGATAATGGGATCATTAAAACAGAGACCACTTCTTTAAAGACAGCATCTAATAATGTTTGTTGTGTGACGGCTGAGACAGAGCTTTTAAAGTTATTGTTTAAATCTTCAACGATTTGAGCCGATAATGACTCATCTACCAAATTAATCATACTGACTCCTGAAGCAGAATAGGTAGCATTGTAAACTTTAATAACATCAGCGGTAATTCTTGCTGAGTTAGACATATTTGCTATCGATTGATAAATACCGGTAACAATCAAATGATGCTCCTTGCCTTCAATATAGACTTCTACAATATCTCCTAAATTTTTGTGCAAAGCCCTAGCGACATTAATACCAATAGCAATTTCATTTTTA
Organism: Lysinibacillus sp. NPDC094177; assembly: GCF_050279145.1. Classification (NCBI taxonomy): domain Bacteria; kingdom Bacillati; phylum Bacillota; class Bacilli; order Caryophanales; family Bacillaceae; genus Lysinibacillus; species Lysinibacillus sp. NPDC094177. The sequence goes on from NZ_JBNNTW010000007.1 coordinate 108,589, forward strand.
TTTACAGGATTTCGACCAGAAGTTGTCTCGTATCCAACCTCGTCAAAATTACCTTCAATAGTATCGACGTTAATATTTAACGGTTGATTTGGTCCATTAGGGAGTACAGCTGTAAATTGATCTAGCCAAGCGTGATTTTTAATACGGTCGTCTGCGCGTAAAGATTGTTCAAACTGTTGTTTTGAAAATGTTGCCTCATTAGAAACTGTTACTACGACATGTGATGAATCGTAACCCCATGCTGGTGTATTTTGTTTGATGGAAATAAAGCTATTAAGTATGACTGCACTAAACACTAAAATAGCTGATGTAATGGCTGTGAGGACAATAATAAGAATGGAACTTTTCATATTTTTGGTGATGTTATTAATGCCAATATGAAGTTGAATCGGCAAATTAACAAAATTAGAAAGGCGATTAGAGTTATTTAAACGCCGATTCAATTTACTGTTTGCAAATTCTGACATACCATATTTAATTGCCTGTACTGGTTCAACGTGGCGTGTTTTGTTTGAGTAAATGAACGCAGTAAGGATAACAATGGCAAGGATTATGATTGCAAGTAGCATGGTGATTCTAAAATCCTGAATAATCGTTAAATGTTTTCCAGCTTTTAAATAAGATAAAGAACTTTCTATGATCACTCTAGAAAGGATTGTACTGACAATAAGGCCAGGAATAATCGATACCACGGATAATAAAGCAAATTGTAAGACATAGGTAGCACTAATTTTTCGAGAAGTAAGTCCGAGAGATTTAATGACACCGATCGTTTTGTAGTTGGTTAAAATGGCATCTGAAATACTAAAGCCAATTATGAATAATGAAATGAATAACATTGCTACACCAAAAGCTATCATAAGGAAGCCGATTATTTTATTAATAATTAAATAGAACGAAGCGATTTCCTCGTATTCCATCTTTGATTCAAGGTATGGACCTTTTAAAAATTTTTCGAATTCTATCCAATAGCTTGCACTTTGCTGATAATCATCAAAGCGAAGAGCTATCATATACTCTTCAGAACCTATCAACGTAGCAAATTGTTTATGGTAGTCAGAGTCGTTCATCCAAATGCGAGCATTCGTTGTAAAGGGGCCACCATATGGTAAGTCTACAACAATACCCGAAACATTTAATGTAAAAGCTTTTTCGCCGGTGTCAAATTCAATAGCATCTCCAAGTGAAATATTCGAAGTAGAAGCCATCGATGTGGGAATCCAAATCGTTCCCTCAGTAGGATAGTCCTGATTTTCACCCTCTGAAAATAGTAATCGATCAATAGCAAAGGGCATTTTTGGTGTATTCATCATGAATAAGAGATTTTGCGTTTCTACACCATTCGCTGTGAAGCCAGATAAATTTCTATAAGGAATGAGATTAGAGGCAGTAACTCCTTGTTGCTCTTGCCACCAATTGTTGACAGTGATTGGATTATGAATATCCTTACCCATAGTTAAAATTTGATGAGCCCCATTTGAATCATGATGTATTTTTTTAAAAATATTGTTTGTATTCATAATAATTGTTACAGAGGTAGCTAATAAAAGGGTGGATAGCATAATTAGGATTGCTAATAGTACATTTTGGATTTTTCTTTTCTTGATATGTGCAAAGCAAAGAGTAATAATTGTGCGCATATTTTTACTCCTTTCCTGCAACATAAGAGAAGATAATATGTTCACGCTCTTGTATGCTAGCATCATCGTATTGATCGAAGTTCAAAATACCTCCAATTTTTCCATCCTGAATGATAATAAGCCGATTAGCACGACAGGCAGCTTTTATATCATGCGTAATCATCACAACAGACTGACCCATTTTGTTTAAATTAGTTAAAATATCTAAGACAGCTACACCTTGATCGTAATTTAAACTACCAGTTGGTTCATCTGCAAATAGAATCTCTGGATCATTGACTAATGCTCTAGCAATAGCAGCTCTTTGTTGCTGTCCACCAGAGGTTTGCGAAGGTAAACGGTTTCGTTGCTCTTCAAGTCCCATTTTATTTAATAGCGTCTCCGCTTTTTTTATCACATCTTTTTTAGGATATTTTGCAATGTATCCTGGGAGGGTGATGTTTTCTAGCAATGTCATATCCGGGACGAGATTACTACTTTGATAGACATAACCAATTTTTTTAGAACGAAATGTAGCTAACTGCTGTTCAGTAAATGTATCCAACCTCTCTCCATGAAAATAAACTTCTCCAGCAGTAATAGAGTCAAGACCACTTAAAAGATAAAGCAGTGTCGATTTACCTGAACCGGAGTTTCCCATAATGACAGTAAAATCTTCTTTATATATTTCAATATTAATATTTTTTATTGCATGAAATTGCTCACTCCCAGTGGAATATGTCTTACATAGATTTTGAGCACGAATAAGTACCTCTTTATCCACGAGAATACCTCCTTCAAATGTATTACTTTTAGTGTAAGGGGGAATTATTATAAGGTCCTTATTAAATTATTAATAAATTCTTACAACATATTTGTAGATATGAAAATCGTATTTTATCCCGAATTAACAGCCTGTAAAAGCTGATTGGTGGGGATCTTATAAAAAGTGGATATAACAGCGAAATTTTATATAAAGACAAAAATAAGCTTTGGATATAAGGTGATGTCCAAAGCTCTTTCATAAATTATAATGTTTTCACTTGCTCAATTTTCAATCCGAAAATTTGAGGCGGTTCAATCTTGTTCATTTGTAAATATGAAGAGATTTGCCCACGATGATGGATTTCATGTTCGGGAATGGACATAAGTATTCTCCAAGCACTAACTTCATGACCATGAAGGGTTAAAACCTTTTTTGATAACACATCGTTGCCAATTTTCAATAGACCCTTTGTTAATTTGATTTGACATGACTCTAAGTAATTTGAAATATCCTCAAGAGTAGCCCCTTTACTAGTATCATGTCCTGCGTACGTCCAAGAACCATCTTCAAATATACCAAGAAACATCAAACGAGATGATGCAATATGTCGCAATAAATCACCTATGGAAAACTTATCTTCAGAAGGCTTCCAATCTAAAAGTTCATCAGGTATTTCCTTCATATATTGCAGCGTTCGTTTATGAACACCCTCTAAATATTTTACATATTCCCCTATGTCATGAATCATGTCTTCACTCTCCAATTTTTTCTGACGTTCATTCATTACTTATATTCTTAATTTTTCGGAATTACCATCTTACTTAGAAATTTAAATAATAGGAAGGGTTAATGTAAATGTTGTTCCTACATTTTGCTTACTTTTAAATGAAATGGAACCATTATGAGCTTCCATAATATGCTTACAAATAGACAATCCGAGGCCAGCTCCTTCATTTTTCACAGCAGTCTCACCAGTAGCTTGAATACCTCTGAAATAGCGTTCGAAAATAAAAGGCATATCCTCAGGAAGCATTCCATTACCATTATCTATGACATTAATATTTAGTAATTGATTTTCTATATTGATAGAAACGGTTATTGAATCGCCTTTAGTCGTATGCTTTAGTGCGTTCGTAATAAGGTTTGAAAGTACTTGCTCTAGTCGATGCTTATCTACTTGAATAAGGACATTAGGAATATATTCTGGCTCGATAAAATGAATGCCGGTCGTTTGGACATAATGATGAATTGGATGCAAAATATTCGTAAAGACATCTTTGCTATATTGCTCTGTTAAGTTAACTGGGATATGTCCAAGCTCCTTCAAAGTGTGAATAAATAAATCATCAATTAATCTGGACATTTTTTCAGTATTTGTTTGCATGATTTGAATATATGACATAAGCGAATCCATGTCAGGGCAAATTCCCTCTGAAATAGCATCTAAATAAGCTTTTATTGTTGTTAGAGGTGTTCTTACTTCATGTGAAATGCTAGATATAAGCTTTTTTTGGTTTTGTTCTTGTTCATCTCGCTGTATAGTAAGATTTTTTATTTCCAAACGCATTTGATCAAATACTGCATACAATTCACCGATTTCATCTGCCTGCGAATATACAGTATTCTGCTCATAATTTCCTTTAACAATTTCTTCGGTATTTTTTTTCAAATAATTTAAAGGAAGTAAGATCTCTTTGTTAGACTTCCGTACAAAGTACAAGGACAGTCCTATAATGCAAAAACATAATAAACCACATATGAATAGAAGTATAAAATTGCTAGGAATAGGCTGTTCTATGGGGAAGAGTACATCTCTATCAATAGTAAAAATAGCGTTGCCTAGTTGTCCATTCTTTTCACTAATTATAGGGAAAGCGATTTTAATGATCCCTGGTTGTTGTTTAGACGTAAATAAATCATAATGTAAATCCTCTTTTAAATTGATAAACTGTGATAGGTCTGCTTCGATTGAATTAAAAATAACTTTTCCATCTAATTTAACGACTGTAATATCTATTCCTGCATTATTGCTCATTTCTTGAAGGGAATTGCGTAAATTTATATTCTGTTCAAGACTTGTGAAATGATCTTCTATGTACAGTAATTGTCCATTTACTTTTAAACGAATTTGATTGATCACATATTCATTTTGTAATTCCTCATTACGATGAAAATTTGTGAAAAATAATGTGAGGATACAAATAAACAACAGTAAAACACAGATTAGTATCGACCTTAACCATTTCTTCATCCAATTTTTTAAGTACATTGTGCCTCCTACGAATGATTTTGAGTAGTAAACTTATAGCCAACGCCCCAAACAGTTTGAATATAAACAGGACAAGATGGATCGTTTTCAACTTTTTCGCGTAGACGTCTAATGTAAACGGTTATCGTATTTTCATCACCATATGTATCATAGCCCCATACCGCATCGAGTAACTGATTTTTTGGGAAAACCTGATTACGATTTTTCATTAGAAAAAATAGTAGATCAAATTCTTTAGCTGATAGAGGAACGTTCTTTTTATTACGTGAAAAAGTATATTCACTTTTATTGATTTTCATATGATCGATTTGAATAATATCCATCTGGCTCACATTGTCCTGCAGCCATCTATCCTGTTTTCGTAAATGGGCATTTATTCTTGCTACAAGCTCGCTTAAAGAAAAGGGCTTTGTCATATAATCATCTGCACCGAATCCCAAGCCAAGAACTTTATCGGTGTCACTGCTACGGGCACTTAAAATTAGTATAGCAACATTATTATTTTCACGAATTTGACGACATAATTCGATACCATCGCAATCTGGGAGAGAAAGGTCAAGAATGATGAAGTCAGGATAGGTTTCCTTCATATATTGGAGTGCCTCATAACCAGTATTAACGATATGAGGATCGAAATGGTTAACACTTAAGTAGTCCTTCATGATATTTGCAATAGCACTTTCATCTTCTATAATTAGCACCTTGGCTTTTTTAACCATAAAAACGCTCCTTCTTTAGAAATTTACCTCCTTTTTCGATTCGATAGGAGGAAGAACAACATGATGACGAAGCTTGCATAGACGAAAATCCAAACAAATTGCCAATAAAAAATGTTCGGTATTGACGTTATTGAATCTTCCGAACCCATCATTTCCAATGAAAGACGAACAGGTGGAAGCAGCCAAACTAGTCCCTTGATCTGAAGAATTGTCTCTTTTAAAGTTGCGATCACGACTGAAACAATCAAGATGCCAAGTACACCCCACCAAGTATTTTGTTTGTCTTTGACTAGTTCTCTAGTAAATATAGCTGAAAGTGCAATAGCTAGTACAGATAAACTAAAATGAGAGAGGAATCCAAGTAATTGATGTATAAATCTTGGTTTTTCTCCAAAGGCGCCAATGAGAGTAGGGTAGATTACGGATACACAGCTTAAGAATAAACCAATTAGTACACAAATCATAAAAATTGCTAAATTGTATTGTGTTCGACTTTTTGCATGAAGAGTTGTAATTATTTTTTGTCCTTCATCTTCTGCGTGAAATAGTGTAACTGTAAACCATCCCATAAGAAAAAAGAGAATGATAGCTGTAAACGAATAGCTATTTAAAATTGGATTCGGTGTAAATGTATAGTTTACAACAAGACATAAAACGAAAATTGATAAAGGTGGAACATATTGATAGGTCCTTAAATAATTGATAAATTGATAGCGCATTAAACTTGTCATAGCAGCGTCTATTCCTCCTTAAAAATGGGTATAAAATTGTTCCTCCTTCTGATTGATTGGGATTAATTGTTTAATAGAGGCTTTTTTCTGTAGGAGATCCAATAATACTTGATCTGTATCTTCTGTCTTAATAACGGTAATGACCTCATGACTACCATTATTTAATAGACTTTGATGTTGGATTTCAAGAAAAGGTAATAGGTTTTCCAATAATTTACCACTTGATATTTCAAAAATTAATTTATTTTTTGGTAGTTCATTTTTATTGAATGAATCAGCTTGAATGACGCTATTGTTTTGTATAATCAGTACTGTATCAACAAGATGTTGCAGTAATTTTGTTTCGTGACATGTTAAAACGATACTTAACCCTTTGTCCTTTAAAATGGAAAGGGTTTCTTCTAAATCACTTTGTGCCTTAGAATCGAGTCCTGATAATGGTTCATCTAAGATTAGCAGATCTGTGTCTTCAAGCATTGCTTGCATAATCATAACCTTTTGCTTCATACCCTTAGAAAAGTTAACAATCCGAATGTTCCGAGCTTCCTGTAAATGAAATAATTCAAGTAAATCATTTATTTTTGGCAGTAGTTTTTTCTTGGTCATACCTTGAATACTGCCCATATGATAAAGATATTCTTTAGGTGTAAATAAAATATGTGAAGGTGTTACTTCTGGCACATAGCCAATTTTTAAAGATTGTTGATGTTTTACTATAGAACCACTGTCAGCATCGACTAATTCCGCAATAATTTTAAGAAGGGTACTCTTTCCTGACCCATTCTTTCCTACAAGAGCTATAATTTGATTCGCACAAATAGAAAATGTAGCGTTCTCTAAAATTTTCTTACCACTATACTGTTTAGAGATGTTCTGAATTTCCATAATCGTATTCATTTTTACACACCTTTATTTTTAGGTTTTATTGTTAGTCATTTTCGTTTCATTAACTTACGATGTAAAACATTTAGCCATTAACTGTAAATTTAGTATAGATGAATATTAGTTCCTTTGCTAATAGTACTTTGGTTTATTTTTCTATATTTGTGTTGTATCTTCATAACGTGGGTTGATTTCCATTCCAGGCTACTCGCTTTCCTGTGGGCGAGCGCCGAGCCGATAAAACACTATAGTTTAAGTTTCGTTTTATTATTAAAATTAGAATGAAATGCATGAAAATACATGCTAAGTGAAGCGGTTGATTGGATTGGAGGCTGAGCGACTCCTTGGGTATTAGTAATAGGGGAACGAAGGCTAAAAGCATCACGTTCTGTGATAACGCCTTCGACTAGCATCGTGTTAGCCAGCCAGTCGCCCCCAGGAAAGCGCCTAGCCGGAACGAAAAATAACCCCACATATTGGTGATGGTCCTAATTTAAAATCAAAAAGGTTCTGCCCAATGTTTGAGCAGAACCTTTTGATTATAATGATCGATATTTTTTTAGACTTACAATATTTAATGTAATAAACACAAGAGCGAAGGAAGCGAGAATTGCTAAGTCCGATAAAATGTCACTAAAGGAATATCCTTTATACATAACCCCATTCAACGCGTCAGCTGCATAGTATAGTGGCATGATTCGACCTATATTTTGTAGCCACTCCACCATATTATCGAGTGGGAAAATACCGGAAAAGAAAATTTGCGGTACAATGACAAGCGGGATAAATTGCATCATTTGAAACTCTGAAGCAGCAAAACTTGATAAGAGAGCTCCTAATGATAATGAAACAAGCGCAACGATAATATTGATTAGTAGAACGAGCCAAATTGAACCAACGTGTACGATATCTAGGATATAAATCCCGAATAATACAATAATGGTCGTTTGAAGTAAGGCAAACAAACCATAACCAATCATATAGCCAGCAACTATTTCAGAACGTTTAATCGGTGTAGCTAGTAAACGTTCCAATGTCCCTGAAGTTCGTTCTTTTAACAATGCTATACCTGTGATTAAAAAGACGAAGAAGAAAACAAAGAAACCTATAAGCATCGGGCTAAAAATATCAAAAATAGCGGTATTTTCATCGCCAAATACGTATTCAGTCATCAACTTCATCTTTGAAGATTGCTCTGGCTGTAAAACCTGAGAAAGCTTCATCTTTAAAGCCTTAGCAGTAGACGGATCATCATTTAATAATGTGAGCTTCAATTGAGATTGATTGAAAGCTAACCAGCCATCATATTTTTCTTCTTTTAAACTGGCAATAGTAAAATCATTGTTTTCGATAACATGAAAATCTGCCTCTTCAAGCTTTTCAATTATTGTAGCAGGACCATTTGATACGACTAGCGTCATTTCAGGTTCGTTACTATTAAAAACAAAATACATTAAAGAAAGCACAAGAAGGGGTGCTAAAAATAATAAAGCAAGTGTACGTTTATCGCGTCTCATTTGTTGCATAATTCTTGTAACAACTGCGCCGATTCTCATAGAACCTCACCTCCAGCCTTTAAAAACACTTCATCAAAATCTTTTGCCTGATAATGAGCTTTTAAATCATCTGGTGTTCCATGCGCGATAATATGACCATTACGTAGCATAGCTAACTGGTCACAGCGCTCTGCTTCATCCATTGCATGCGTCGTTACCAAGATTGTTTTATGCTCATCGTTTTTTAATCGAATTAACTCCTGCCATATTTCTTTTTTTAATACTGGATCAATACCAACAGTTGGCTCATCTAAAATCAGCAGCTTTGGATTTTGGATAAGAGCAATTGCAAGGGATAATCTCCGTTTCATCCCTCCAGAATAATTCAATACCTTACTATTTAAATCATCTGTTAAATGAACAAGGCTTGCAGCATAATTGACACGCTCCACACGTTCTTTTTTTGATAATCGATAAAGCTTAGCAAAAAAATGAAGGTTTTCTTCACCGGTTAAATCCAAATACAGTGCATCCGATTGTGCCATATAGCCGATATCCGTCAGTAATTGCTTATGAGGGACGATAAAATCTAATACTTGAATATTGCCGTTATCGGGTTTGATCATTCCCATAATCATTTTTATTAACGTCGTTTTCCCACAGCCTGAAGGACCAAGTAAGCCGATAAGCTGTCCCTTTGGGATTTCTAAGGATAGCGGGGCAATTACTTGTTTTTGATGAAACTTTTTTTCAATGGAGTTTAGTGAAATTGCATTGTTTCCCATATTTCCATCTCTCCTTTACTAAACACAGTGTTGATACTTGAAATTTTAAGGTAGTGTTTTAGGAATTACAATAAACAGATAAATAAAAAGTGTTAAGTGATTTTGGATTTCATCGCTTTTCGGGCTAGGTGAAATTAGACTGCTGTTATTAAATAATATAGTTCTAAATTGAATAATAAAATTTTAAACTGAATAATAAAGTTTTGTATCATATATTAATGTTGTACATTCGCATGGATACTAAGGCAAACTACCATAATGTCGTTAGATGTGTAATGACCAAGACAGTTATATGTAAAATTGCTGTCTTTGGCCTATTTTCATTAACACAGAAAGTGAAAATATACAATAAAAGATAGTGGTTATCAAGGTCATACTACAGATTGAATAAAATGAATGTCGTTTTAATATTGCCCTTTTAAAGGGTATCTTATATTTAATGAGGCAAGCTATTATTTTTTTAGATTAATAATTATAAGCAAAGGCTATGTGATGATTTAAGATCACATAGCTTTTTTTATAAAATCCAATCCATATCTTACATTTTCAAAGTAATCTAAACATGCACCATCATAAACAAAATTAATAAATATATCCCTTAAAGGGTTCATTACTCAACTTAAGTAAAACTAATACTGCATATGGAATTAAAAGCTTGTTTTCGTGATTTATACTTAGATTGTTATAATCTGGAGTAATCAAACTGTTATATAAAATAATACTTCATGTATACTATGGTGATTATATATTAAAGTTATTTTTTATCGTTTTTCTGCTTATTAAATTGTTTGATTCTAATTTTAATCGTTCTATACAATTTAATGGGATTGAATTATAATACTTAGCGATAAATGAGAATTTTATATATCTTAATCTTAGAATTTAGTATCTTTTTTTAGAATTAGAGAGAGTGTAGTTTTATAAAAAAGATTTAATCGTACACACATGGTTTAGCTTAAAATAGGTTGTCCGTTTGACTATAGTTTATCGTTTTTTGGAATAATATTAAGTTAATTAAATTGTGGGGTTAAGTTAGTTTGTTTATTTGTAATCAAGTTGAAAGAAGTGATTGGTTTGATAGGATGGTTGAAAAAATGGAGGAAAATAGATGCAACAGATAATAAATCGACAGAATAAATATTATTTTAAGGACAAACTCAAAAGACAACTTGACCAAATCTCCCATCATCCCTTAACCATCGTGGAGGCACCGTCTGGCTTTGGAAAGACTACAGCTGTAAGGGAATATTTAAAAGAGAACCTTCCCCATGGAGCCTGTGAATACTGGTACACTTGTTTGGGCGAGTCTGCTCCTATGGCATGGATGGGTATTTGCGAGTTATTTTCCAACTTGAACGGGAAAGTAGCTGATGATCTGAAAAATCTTCAGATACCCACAATGGACACTCTATTTTATATGGCCAAATATCTTGAGAATATACACTGTCAGATGAAAACCTATTTAATAATAGATAACTTTCATTTAGTTAACTGGGATATTCCCTGTGAATTGATAAGCGTCTTTTCAATGCATAAGAACCCCAATTTGCATATGATATTTATTACTCAACAGTTGGAAGCCAAGCAGCAGCTCAAAATTCATAATAATAATATTTATACTATTGATACATCTGCTTTTTTATTTGACAGGCAAGGTACCGATAGATTGTTCCGTATGGAAGGCATAAGTCTTAACGATAGTGAATTGGAAAACGTATTTTCTAGTACAGAGGGTTGGGTATCCGCTATTCGGCTACAAATGATCAACTATAAAGAAACAGGGTCATTCGAATTTACCGCAGACATAGAGGGATTGGTGGAAACCGCTATCTGGGATAGGCTTACACCAGAAGGAAAGGATTTTCTTCTTTCTGTTTCAATTATGGACAGTTTTACAACGTGTCAGGCAGCTATCATGACGGAGAAGAAAATGCTTCCTAAAAAGATTGAGGATTTGCTTAAAAACAACGATTTTATACGATATTTTCCGGATAAACAAATGTACAGCATGCATAGCATTTTGCAGTTATATCTGCGAAACCGTTTCTATAACATTCAGCCAAAGGGTTATCAAAATCAGAAAATTCGTAAAGCGGGTCAAGCCTGTGCTACCAACTCCCAATATTACTCCGCTGCTAAATTTTTTTATAAGATCAAAGATTTTGACGCTATCCTTTCTTTACCTTTCAGCCATGAACATCTGAATAAGCAAATGGAATTTATTTCGGCACTAGTTAATGAATGCCCCGAAGACACGTTATGTAAATATCCTTTTACAATGCTCGTTTTAGGTTTCCAGACACATGTTAGTGGACAGCTTGAAGCATACCAAAAACTGTGTAAAATGCTTGATTATGTAGTACAAAATGGAAATGGTTTTAACCATGATGAAATACGTGAAATAAACGGCAAATACAAACTACTAGAATCTATGAAACACTTCAATGATATTCCTAAAATGCATGGTGGCCAAATGGAGGCGTGGGAAATTTTAGGGGAACCGACTGATATGATTAAAGAAAGTATTCCAATGGTCTTTGCTACTACCTCTATTTTGAATTTATTCTGGCGTGAGTCCGGTGAATTGGAAAATGAACTACAACAGATGGATGAATTTTCACCTTTATATTATAAGTTTACCAACGGGCATGGAGCCGGCCGCCATAGTCTCATGAGGGCTGAGGCTATGCTCATGCGAGGTGAAGACACCTATGCAGAAATCCTGTGCCATAAAGCACTTTATGAGGCTCGTAGTTATCAGGAAATCAGTATCTGCATAAGTGCAGAATTAGTCCTTACCCGGATTGCCATTTTGCGAGGAGATGTGGAAGGTTACTCCACTTCAATAAAGAATATTCAAGGCTATTCGAAGAAAAATTCAAATTTATATGTATTGCGAATGGTGGAGCATGCTATGTCGATCATAAGCCTTGTGCTGGGCATTAAAGATAATGTTGCACCATGGCTTTTCGACATGGAAAGTTTAAAAAATACACAACATGCTCCTGTTATCCCCTTCGCTCAATTACTTCATTTAAGGCTCTTACTTATGGATAAACGATATAATGAGTTTTATGGAATTTGCCAGTCTGCTCTTGAAACATCTAGAAATCCGGTTGGAAATATAAAATTAATGATGCCCCAGGTGTACCAACTCATTTTTTTTGCTATTGCAAAACGAAACAATGGAGATAACACGGAAGCACAGAAACTTCTTAAAGAGGCCCTTACCTTAGCTTTGCCAGACCAAATTTACCTTCCTTTTGCACAACAGGAAGGTATGGAGGACTTCCTCTCAGAAACGATTGAAGGTAAATATAATAACAACTTCTTGGCCTTAAAAGTACTATGCAAGCGTCAGAGAAAGGGGATAAGCATCATTAAGAAAGCTATCCTTCAAGAAAAGTCACCCTTGACTCCAAGGGAAAGAGAAGTAGCTGTGCTTGCTAGGAATAGATTAAGTTCAAAGGAGATTGCTGATAAGTTGTATATATCCGTAACAACTGTCAGAACAATCCTAAGAAATGTATACAGAAAGTTAGACATTCATTCAAAAACCGAATTAGCTTCAAAGGAATTCTGAAAAAAACATTAAATACTACAATAAATACTACATAATTGAGTATGGATAAAAAAATAATCTACTGTATTCTTCAATACAGCAGATTATTTTTTTTTGCGTGAGCACATGAGAATTCATATTAGCTGTAAATATAGAATTGCTCAATAACCTTAAAAGTTCAAAGAAATAAACAAAGGAGAGAGTGAAATGTTATAGCTAACTAAAAACACAAGCGGATTGTTGGAATGAAACACGGCATCTATTAAATAGGTAAATAACACTTCTAGTTAGAATTGAAACTCTCTATTTGAGCTACGAACACCATTACAAACTGAAATGTACGTGTTGGTGGGAGTTACTGGTAAAAATTTTGGGCGGTTACTTATTGATGGGAGTATAAAAACGTTTGGAAAGATATGCGAGAGTTTGTTCGAATTGGTTCTAGGGGAGATATTCATCACAGCATTGTAGGAGAAGTAGCCAATACGGTATGCTTGCTGGAAATATGTGTACCTTGATTTAACTGAAATGACCAAAGATGGATATTACCAGGTTATTTCTGTTCCAGTAACAATTGAGAGTGCCGGCTAAATGAATAGTATTTTATTATTGGATCAAGAAAAGGCAGGATAAAAGATGGCGAAAATCTTGGTAGTTGACGATTCAGTATTTATGAGAAAAATGCTGAAGGATATTCTGACAAAAGGCGGTCATCAAATCATTGGTGAGGCTAGGAATGGTATTGAGGCCATTGAACACTATAGAAAATTAATACCCGATTTCGTTACGATGGATATTACGATGCCAGTAATGGAAGGCTTTGAAGCGCTTAAACAAATAATACAGCAAGATCCAGGTGCGAAGGTAATGATGTGTTCTTGGATGGGACAACAGGCGATGGTGGTTCAAGCGATACAGGCGGGTGCCAAAGATTTCGTCGTCAAACCGTGGGCAAATTCAAGAGGTTTCCGCAGCTTCGCAGCAAATGTCTACAAGCACAGAGCAATTGATTCATTCAACAACGTTGATTAAGAAGGCATCTATGAATATGGCATCCGGCGCAGAAAACATTTCAAGCGCTAGTGAGCAGCAGCTTGCATCAATGGAAGAGATTGAGGCGTCTTCTACCCATCTCTCACTTATGGCTGATGAACTGCTCGATATGGTCAACAAGTTCCAAGTGTAATTCAAACAGGAAGGTGGCTGTCCAGCCCTCCTTCTTTAATTTGAGCAGTCGAAATCAAGAGTATCCTAATATGGATGCCTGGTACTTTACAATTTCTTGTTTAGAACCAAACCCATTTATTTTGATCAAACTTTATTCCAAACCAACAGTAGCTCCAATGTGGATATAAAAAAGGTGGGTCAGTAAGCCCCACCTTGAATAACATATCTGTTTAGTTTTCTTGCATGGAGCAGTCTGTAAAGCTTTCTAATTGAAGCAGGCTCATAAATTATCTTCCCTATTTTTTTGATAATAATTTTTGTTGAGTATTAAGCAATTCTTTTGCCATAACAAGTAAATATTGTTGTGTTTCGGGATTAAGGTTATCAAAAATCTCAATTAATTCATTTTCATAGAGAGAAGAATTAAATATTTCACCCTTCCCAGTTCGCAACCACTCTTCATTAACGTTAAAAGTTGCACAAATTATTTTAATATGTTTATCGCTAAATGTACGTTTACCTACTTCAATCATAGCAAGAGTTGATTGTCCTAATCCTAAGTGCTGAGCAAATTCTGCTTGGTTCATCTTTAAGGCACTTCTGATTGCTTTTATTCGGGTATACAAAATACATTCACCTCATTTATATGTAATTATAATTTATCACAAATAAAGTAAATATTCAATTATCGTAATTGAAAATAAATGGTAGACAATAATTCCGTTTGTGATAATATGTGGTTATAAACATCACAAATGAAATTTGATGGGGGTGTTATTTATGAAAAATGAAATTATTATTAACGAAATAATTGGAATTATAAGACATTTATCAACGGAAAATCAACAATATTTCCTTACATTAGTGAGAATAGCAGCTGTAGCTGAAAATGCTCTTAAAAAGCATGAACATCTCGATAAAACTACACAGCAGGAGATTTCAGATAATATATAAGTAATCTCACTACGAGTACGATTTATATATCAATTTGTTCGATTGGCATAAAAGCTATTTCTTTTTACGAATAGCTTAGGTTACCAGGTTTAAATAAAGCGGTGTTATGTTTAGTGTTATTATTTTTTTGGTATATATTCACAACCTATATTTGAAGTCATAAATACAATTATTAGCAATACATTTTCTCTGCTTGCCAAATCGAACAAAATGCTTATTCTTAAAAAATGTTTTGTGAATAAAATCATAAATTATTAAATTAAGATAATTTCACTATTGGTATAGTTGGTAAGTTGGTTCGATTGATATCGTCAACACAATAAAGGAAATAAATAAGATAAACAGAAATGGATATAATTAGATAAAAATGAAAAAAATATTTGATATGTATGAAGCATTAAATGACAAAACCATCTTAGCTATTACTGATACAAAGGGACGTATTTTATATTCCAACCAGAAATATTACGATATGGCTAAATATTCAACGAAAGAACTTATTGGTAAAACTCATCGTGTAATAAATTCTGGTTACTATGATTCTTCTTTTTTCAAAACCATGTGGGATATGATTTCGCAGGAGAATACGTGGCGAGGTGAAATTTGTAATCAGGCAAAAGATGGAACTATCTATCGGGTTGATACTACAATTGTCACTTCAAAAAATGAATTAGGCGAAGTGGAGCAATATATAGCTATTCGCCATGATATTACAGAAAAAAAAATGCTAGCATTTGGATTAGAAAATAGGTTTATTTATGATTCGATTACAGGATTACCAAACAGTATGTATTTAGAGAAAATCGTAGAGCAAAAAATACAGAACAACGAGCCGTTTTATTTATTGAAAATCAATATAAATGATTTTAAAAGTTTTAATGAAAGTCTAGGTTTGGATCATGCTAATCAAGTATTGAAAAAAATTAGTGAACTGTTAAAAGTCGTTTGTAATCAAATTTTGTACTATTAACAAAAGCATATAGTAATGAATTTGTATTATTATGTCCGATTTCATAAGAAGGGATAAAATCATTTAATCACTCTTAGAAAAATATGTGATACACCTATTCTTTATTTAGATAGTGAGTATTATGTGATAGAAACAGAAGAAGGATACGAAGAAATAAAATTAATATAATGGAAAATGTGAGTGGGTAATGATAGAGAATATTATTTGCTATGAAATAAATGAAAATTTAAATTGGAGAGATTTCTGATGAGTATAGGTAAAAAATTAAATATGTCTTTTATGTTGTTTATTATTTTACTAACAGTTTCGCTATTACTTATCAAAGAAATTCGCTTTGGATTCACTGATCAGGAAGTTTATATTAATTCGATGATTTTAAATCCAATATTAGAAACAAATAAAGAACAGCTTTTAATAAGTGCTGCAGAGTTAGATAAAAATTTAATAAAATTGAAGGATTACTTAGAGACTAAAGAAATAAAGGATTGGTGGCAACAACTAAATGAATCAAACCAGTATTTCAACGATAATGGCAAACACAATTAATATCTTTGCCACCACTCGAGCACGATACGATAGAGGTACCTGAGCTTGCATTCCAGGCTTATACAGGCGAGTTTTTTGGGGAAAGCAATTTATTTATGGTTTGAAAGGGAAAGCGAACATCTATGGAGTCTTTGGTTATACAATGCGCAGAAATTAAGTGGGTATTATCTTAAGAACGAGAACTACGCTGCTGCTGTGAAGATACAAGAAAGGATTCAATCCATCTTTCCTAGTAATAAAGACAGCTATTTTTTCTTGATGAAACTTTACGATTTATTAGATTATAAGGTAGCTGTTGAAGATCAATATAGGCTATTAAAGAAGATATTCCTAGAGAAAATGACAATGGAGCTAAGTGATGAAATTGAAAGATGGTATCAAAACTGGAAGAAGAGGAGTGGTATTTCGAAAAGAGGTGAGGATGGTTATTATTAAAAAAAGTAACTTTGTGAATTAATTGAAAAAATAAACAAAAGAACGTTCTTAAGCTGAAAAAGAAATAGGGCATAGGGTACTTTGCATAGTCTTGATACAGTAAGTAAACACCAATTTTTCAGCCAGTTGATGGTATTGTGATGTTTATTGGTACGAGTTTATTATTTTTCAAAAGAGATAAATAAGGTATGCTTTAGCTCTTCACATGAGGATTGATGAAAATAGTACCTAAAGAATTAAGCCTTTAAAGATAAACACTTATGGATATGGGGGACTTACTGTCAATACGACAACTTCATAATTTTAAAACCCTTATTAGTATTGAAATATTAGAAAATATGAATCTAAGTTTATTTAAATTTCTATATAAGTCCTTTACTTTTAAAACTATGATGACTATAAAAAATACATAAGAAAAGAGGCTTCTCATGCAATTTAAAACGATACGTGCAAAAATTTTATTCGGATTTATTGTTGTTTTACTAGTTATTATCGTTCAAGGTGTATATACCACATATTCTAATATCAAAATGAGTAAAGAACTCGACGAAATTGTGAACATAGAATTCGAGCTTTCCATTATAGATCAACATTTAGCAAACTCAATGTCTGCACGAATTGGTGCTTCACGAGGCTATTTGTTAACAGGCGATCAAAAATATAAAGACAGATTCAATGACTATACACAACTTTCACTTGAAAATGAAGAGAAGGCTCAAAAAATACGGCTGTCTGATAAATTAACAGAGTTATCTGCAAGAGCAAAGGTATGGAGGGAATATGTTAAAAAGAATGTATTCTCTGTTTATGAAAGTGGAAATAAAGAGTTAGCCATTGCAAATTTAATGGGTGTGGCTGATGAAGCGAGAGAAATCCAATTAGGCTTTGAGGATCTTGCAGGCAACCGTGAGGCCACTGTTCGTAAATCTGGAGATACTATTATTACGTATAATCATACATTAAGTACAATCAATAACATTATAATTGTTACAGTGATTTTAATTGCAATAGGAATTGCTTTATATAGTGCCACTTCAATTTCTCGGCCAGTGCAACGTATTTCTGAACGTGTACAACGCATTGCAGAGGGTAATTTAAGTGATGACGCATTAACCGTTAAATCAAAAGATGAAATCGGTCAATTAACAGGTGCAACAAATATGTTAAGTGGAAAATTGCAAAGTATCTTGCGCCAAATTCAAGTAGTTTCTAATGAGGTTGCCACACATAGTGAAGAATTACTACAATCAGCTGAGGAAGTTAAAGTTGGAACAGGACAAGTAGCACTTACTATGAATGAAATTGCAGAAGGAGCAGAATCACAAGCTAATAATGCCAGTGGATTAGCAATCCAAATGGAGGATTTTGTAGCGCGTGTGCAGGAAGCGAATAATAATGGTGACTATGTACAAACACATTCAGATAATGTCTTACATTTAACTAATACAGGTCGCACATTAATGGAACAATCCACAACACAAATGTCAAAAATTGATGAAATTATCCATGAAGTCGTAATAAGAGTAGAGGGTCTTAATAATAAAACGCAATCTATCTCTGAACTTGTACTAATGATTAACAATATTGCGGATCAGACAAATTTATTAGCTCTTAATGCTGCCATTGAAGCAGCACGTGCAGGAGAACAAGGAAAAGGTTTTGCTGTTGTAGCAGATGAAGTGCGAAAATTAGCTGAACAAGTATCCCTTTCTGTTATCGATATTTCTCAAATTGTGGATCAAATTGTAGCTGAAACAAATAGTGTAACAGACGAATTAAAAATTAGTTATAAAGAGGTTCAAAATGGCACTTCACAAATTGTTGCCACGAATGAAACTTTTATGAGTATTGAATCAGCTGTTACATCAATGGGAGATAATATTGCAATCGTTTCACAAAACATGAAGCAAATTGTCAATAATTCAACTCAAATTAATAAGGCGGTAGATGAAATTGCAGCCATTTCCGAGCAATCAGCAGCTGGTGTAGAACAAACTTCAGCAACAATGCAGCAAACCTCTTCTACGATGGAGGAAGTGACAAATAGCTCCAATCTACTTGCAAAGATGGCAGAAGAATTGAATCATCATGTTCAACAATTTAAGCTTAGTTGATATACGATCCACTTCTATGTGTATTACACATATGTTGTTAGTCTAATAATCTTTAAGTTGTTGCCAATACACGTAAGTGGGGAATCTTTATATTAAATAGTAATACTGTATTAAATTTTATACAGCAGCAAACGGATTCTGATTTTGATTTAAGTTTGGATTTTTACAAATTTAAACTATTCAATTCAGCCACTAACTTAGTGAAAAATGAAATGATTAATGTTATTGGAGATTTTTTGTATAGATAAACTTGCCATATCGTACAACAACTATTTAGATATAATTAAAAAAAAGAAAATACAAGGGGTCAAATATAAATATAATAAGAAAAAACAAGATTTGGTTGATTTTTTTAATACAAACAGAAATTATGTATATCATTTTTCAAATGATAAACTTTATGAATGGATCAGTTATAGAGAGGAACAAACTAAAAATAATAATGCAAAATTTGAATTTGGTAAAGAATATAATATATATGTTTCAGACACAATTTCGTATCAAATTTTCGTGGAAGAAGTGCTTTCTTTTATGAAAAACGATTTTGAAGATTTAATTGGAGAGAATGTAGACTTTTAATTCGAAAAGGAAAGATAATTCCTATTATTCAGTTAAAAATACTACTGTTAATGGATTTGAGAGTCATACACTTAGTAAAATTAGAAATAATAAATGATAGAACAAATAAGAAAATAGCAAGAAGTCACTCCTTGGATAATCTGACCCAAGAAAGTTAGACATATTTGTTAGACAGCTTCTAATATCTGAGCTCGGTATTCCACTGGGCTCAGATATTTTAATTTTGCCTTTATACGTTTGTGATTGTAATACTCGATGTAATTTATTAGTTCTTGCTCAAACTGTTCACAGCTTTCAAACTCTTGTAGATACAGTAATTCTGATTTTTAAAATACCGAAGAAAGATTCCATTGTGGCGTTATCTAAGCAGTTGCCTTTACGAGACATACTTTGTTTAATACCGTGTTTTGGAGCGCTTTTTGCTATGGGCTCATTTGATAATGCCAACCTTGATCGGAATGGAGAATTAAGTCATCGTTAGGCTGGAAACGCTAGAATGCTTGATTCAACATATTCGATACTAATTGATAAACAGGTCGCTTCATAATTGTATAAGTAATAATTTCTCCGTTGCACAGGTCCATAATCGTTGATAAATATCGTTTTTCTCCAAATAAATGAAATTCCGTCACATCAGTTACCCATTTTTCATTCATTCGCTTTGATTTAAAATCACATTTAATTAAATTAGTCGCAATTCTGCCTGTCTGTCCTTTATACGAGCGATATTTTTTCAGTCGTACTTGGCATTTCAAAACTAGTTGATTCATTAAGCGGTTAATCGTTTTCGGATCATGAAAGAAGCCGTATTTTTCAAGTTCTTTCGCAATAAGACGATACCCATAACTACCTTTATGTTCATGATAAATCATGTGAATCGCTTGTTTTACTTTCGCATATTTATCAGACTGATTCAATCGTTTTTCCAAATAGTAATATGTGCTTCGTGGAATACCTGCGACTTTGACTAAATCAACGACCTTGTAGATTTTCTTTAGTTTAAAAATTACTTGCGCTTTGATTTTGTTTGTAATTTTTCTTGCATTTGAACTAAAGCATTCAACTGTTTTTAATAGGCATTTTCCATTTCCAGTTGTTTGATGCGTGCTTCAAGTGCCTCTACTGATCCTTTGGTTGGTGTTGATACCGTGTTTTCCTTTAAGTATACAATGTTAAAAAACACAGTACGTTTGTAGATAACATCGTAAGTCGTAGTAGTAATGGGTTCGAAATTTAAAATAGGAAGTTTACAACTTTATTATCTCTTCACAACTGCCTAAGTCAAAAAACTGACTAGTACTCAGAATTCATTGAAAAAGTAAGTTGTTAATAAAATTTTATAAATAACAATTTTCCTAAATGAGATTAATGGAAATAAATAAAGAAGAATGCCGATAAATAAGGTAATGCCTGTAATTACTAACACTATTTTGACCTTGTTGTGATCATATAACAACATCGCTAACTACTAATCGGAATAAAGTGATAATACAATGGAGGTTCTAAATGTCTATTCACGATATTATGAATTTTGAAACAAAACAAGCTATAAAAAATGCATTACTTATACAAATAGAGGAAGTGGGCTTTGAACGAGTAACAGTAAAAAATCTAGCTATTACTGCAAACATAAATCGAGGAACTTTTTATTTACATTATAAGGATAAATTTGAAGTGATGGAAGATTTGCAGCAGGAATTATTAAATGAACTAGAAAGCTATGTAAAAAACGTTCAACCACTAGAAGCCTTTCACACGGTAAAAATAGGTCAACTTTATCAGCCGTTTATAGCAGTGTTTAAATATATTAAAGAGCACGCAACAGCCTTTCGAGTTATTATAGGGGAGCAGGGGAGCCCCGCCTTTAGTAAGAGGATGAAGAAAGTTTTTAGTAATCATATATTGGACAGAATCTCTGTTATTCGAGAAGAAGGACTTGACTCAGAGTTTCAACAATATTTTGAAGCTTTTTTAACATCCGCGATTTTAGGTGTTATACAAGAATGGCTAAACAATGGAGATGAGGATTTAAACGTAGAGGAGTTAGCGATGATTCATTTTCGGTTATTGCGCTTCCTTGGTGATTTGGCATCTTTGCAGCAATGATATTTTATATTTCTAAATGTAAGAATCTGCTTGCTCCAAGAAAGCAAGCAGATTTTCACGTTATAAATACAAATCACGTTTAATAAAAATACGAATAGCTAGCATATAGCAAAGCATCCCGATTAAAAATAATGCCCCTAGCATCCAAATAGACGAGCTATCTTGAGTCATTAATTTTTCAGGTGCAAACAATGAGTAGATGGTGAAGTACTGTAGCTTTCCTAAAGCACCACCCATATTACTAAGCGCCTGAATTAAATAAAATAGGATAGGAATTCCTGTACTATACGCATAAGAGGTTCTTAAATCCTTGCTACTGCAGGATACAAAAAAACAGTAGCCACTAATGGCAAAGTGTAAGAAAAAAAGACCGATATTTAAAGTCAAAAAAGCACTTATATCCAATTCATTTGGAAATAGAATCTCTGAAAATATAACTGCAACCAAAGTTGTTATAGAGAGCAAAATAAAAATGCTAGCAATTAAAAAAAATGCTTGCGTGAAAACAATTTTAAAACGTGTATTCGGTGTCGCGATTAGGTATGCCATGGAGCCATTATCGATATAGCCCATAATTAGTTTATTTGCCAACATAATGATGAAAACTAACGGCAGAATGAGTAATAAAAATCCATACAAATAGGTTGATAGAAATTCAATTAACGTATTACCTATGTTACTCATGCCAAATGCTGACATCAATTCAGGCATTGTTTCGGTAAGTTTATTAAGAGTATTACTCATTTCAGGGTTGTACATATAAACAATACTAATGATATAGAGCATTAATACAGCGAGTATAATACTAAAAAGTTTAACAGTAGCAAGAACCTCATGTTTCAGCAAAGTAAAGTTCATGATTCATTACCTCCTCTTTCGTAATAATGCATGAATATATCTTCAAGTGATTGTGAAATTATATCGAGGTCATTAATTTTATAGTCTGCTAGTGTATGAAGTAATGTTTGGACATTACCCTGAACTTTTATAATTGCTTGAGTTGGGCCAATCTGTTCAATTTTAAGTTGCTCTCCTAAGAAACGAGACAGCTCTTGCTCGCTTTGAAATTCAATTAAAAACTTTTTAGATTTTTGTTTTTTTAAGTCAGCAATTGTTTCAGTTGCTACAATTTTCCCAGCATTAATTATCGCTACACGGTCACAAGTTTTTTCAATTTCTTCAATCATATGAGAGGACATGAATATGGTCGTTCCTTTTTCTTTTTCAGCTAAAATAAAATCTATAAACTTTGTTTGGATAAGAGGATCTAAGCCACTTGTCGGTTCATCTAGAATGACTATCTCTGGATTATGCATAAATGCGCAAATGAGACCAACTTTTTGCTTCATACCCTTTGACATTTTCTTAATAAGCCCAGTGGCATTTAACTCAAAGTATTGCATGAGATCATTAGCTCTTGTTAAATCATGTAACCCTCGCATTTGGGCAATAAATTTGATAAATTGTAGTCCAGTCATTTTATCGATAAATGCAATTTCCCCAGGTAAATATCCTACAAATTTTTGAATTTCAGCCGTAGATTGTCGACAATCCAACCCTTTTATAAAACACTGTCCTTCTGTGGGCTGTAAGAAACCCATTAAATGACGTATTGTTGTAGATTTACCAGCACCATTTGGACCTAAAAATCCAAACACTTCACCTTTTTCGATTTGTAGGTCCACATTCTGTACGCTATAAAAATCCCCAAACATTTTAGTTAAATTATTGACCTCGATCATTGGCATACAATTCACCCCTTCGACTGTTCTTAATAATGATTATAAGACTAATTTTCAAAAAATAAATTACAATAAAAAAGAACATGAATGGCTTCTTTAAAAAGACTCATTCATGTTCTTTGGTTAGTGATTATAACTTTAGTAGTATCAGCTTGAAGATATTTATTCTCCATAATAATTATTCAGTGCTACTTCTAAACGTTCCTCTAGGTGCTTCGAAATATAGCTCAACACAAATTGCTCCTTTTCCATCTCAATTTGAGAGGAACGGAAAGTTTTTCTGAAAAAGCCTGCCTTATTTTCCACCGCAAATTGCTGTAATGCTTCTGTTCGTAATGTCGACACTATTTCATTTTCAATATGACGCTCACGAATTTTTTGAACAATATCCTTTACGCTACGCTCTTGCAGTTCTGAAATTTGTTTTTGTAGATTTTCATTTTCGTGTTTAAGTTCAGCTGTTTCTTTTTGAATTTCTTCTACTTGAAGATTTGATTCTGAGGATACTAATTGAATTTTTTGTGCGAGAAAATCTTGATTTATCGTTACTTGTAATACTCCATGTTCTTCGTTTGGGAAAATATTGAAAAGTCCTGTTTGTATCATTTGCTGAAGAACATTCCCAAGAACATCAACTTTATTAACTAAATCATCAGTACCCATAGTTGTTGCAGTTATTTGATGTTTGATGAGCTGACCGTTGTCATCTATCCCTAGTAAAAGTTTTAAACCTTTAACGCGGTATTCATCTTTTAATAGTAAAATCATGCGAAGTCTTAATATGGCAGGAAGGTTCAAGCGAATATTGGTGTTTGGGCTATTCGTAGCATTATCAAAAATGTACTGTTCAAATGGTTTAATGTAATAGCGAAGCATCGCATCCGTTATTTCAAACCAGCCTGCGACTTCTGAAGTAGAATAATAATTTGCTACCTCAATATGTGCTAAATATCCGTCATTATAAAGTATTTCCTCTAAAGACGAGTTTTGTATTACCACGAACAATGGGTCATGTTGCACAATTTCGAGTACCATTTCTTTTGTATCAGTTAGTTTAAGCATCCTTTCACACCCCACTTTATTTTTCCGTTCAGTATTAAATGTTCTCTATATAGGTTTCTATTCTACTGGAAGCAATTGTATGACTATTTTGTGTAGGAAATAATTATTAGAACCAATGACATGCAAACCTTTTCTGACTCTTAAGAAAAATTTAAGAAATCTCCTCGGAAATCTTTAAGGAATGCTCTTTATAGTAAAAGTATACAAATAATCATTGATCGGGGAGAAAATATATGCAATTTATAACGTTCCTTGCTGAATTTATAAAACATCCAAAAACTATAGGTGCGATTTCACCGAGTTCTAAAAAATTAGCAGAAAAAATGGTCGAAACAATTTGTTTTGAAAATGCCCAATGCATTGTTGAACTAGGCCCAGGTACAGGTTCATTTACGAAAGAATTAATGAAAAGAAAAGAGCAGTCAACAAAGTTAATTCTTATTGAAAATAATGAGATTTTTTGTGAAAAGCTACGTAAACAATTTGAACAAGAGCCGAATGTAATCGTTATACATGGATCTGCTGAGAATTTATGCATGTATATGTCAGCGTTGAATATCGAAAAAATTGACTATGTCGTATCTGGATTACCTTTTACCTCTCTGAATCCTGCCATCTCCTCATGTATTTTACGAAATGTAAGGGATTGCTTAAAGGACGGAAAATTTATTACATTCCAATATTCACTTGTAAGGAAATCCTTTATCCAAAAATATTTTGAGGATATTTCACATGAAAAAGTGTGGATTAACATTCCACCTGCCTATGTGCTAAGTTGCAAACTTGGAAATGTGAGGGCTAGTTAATGGGGTTACAGGATCTTTTATCATATATCGAGCAATACGGTTATTTTGCTTTATTTTTCAGCTTATGGTTAGGAATCGTAGGTATGCCTCTTCCTGATGAGCTGATCGTTATGAGTGGCGGCTTTATGTCTTCGTTAGAGAAAATGAGTGTGTTAAAAGCTTTTGTCATAACTTATCTTGGTGCAGTTTCAGGACTTTCCTTAGGATTTATCCTTGGTAAAGTGTTTGGCCATAAAATACTTGATAAATTGGTGAAAAAGAACAAGGCTAAGTATTTATTAAAGTCAAAAGAACTAATAGATAGATATGGTCATTTTGCTTTAGTTATAAGCTATTTCATACCAATAGTGAGACATATACTTCCGTACTTAGTAGGTATGAACAACATGTCGTTTAAAAAATACGCTTTGTATTACTACTCAGCAGGCTTTGTTTGGACATTGATTTACTTTACACTTGGTTTATTTTTCGGAAAAAATATGGAGTACATTTCCACACTTGCTACAAGATATGGTATATATTTTGGCGTTTTCGTCGGAATTGTAGGATGTTTCTATTATTTTATATATACGAAAAATAAAAAAATAGTTAAAATTAGGAACTATAATTATTGATAGGAAGTATATTGCAGGAATAGGTTGATTTTAGTGGAGACTGGACGCCACCTAACCGGAAAATCAACCCTACGTTATGGTATTGATTAATATACCTGATACATTAATATAATTTGAAATTGGTGGGATTAGATGAGTAAAGAAACGATACTTATAGTTGATGATGAAAAAGAGATTAGAAATCTTATTGCAATTTATTTAAAAAATGAAGGCTATGATGTTCTAGAAGCTAGCGATGGAGAGGAAGGCCTAACTCTATTAAAAAAGCATCAAGTACATTTAATTGTCCTAGATATTATGATGCCGAATGTGGATGGCATTGAAATGTGTATGAAGGTAAGGGAAATAGCTGAGATGCCAATTATCATGCTGTCAGCAAAATCTCAGGATATGGATAAAATCGTTGGATTATCATTAGGGGCAGATGACTATGTAACAAAGCCATTTAATCCATTAGAGCTAATTGCGCGTATAAAATCTCAGCTTCGTAGATATATTAAAATGAATCGTTTAGATAGAATGAACGAAAATGAGATAGAAATTGGTGATATGCGAATCAATACAGACACACATGAAGTAATCGTCAACAATGAAAAAGTGAAGCTTACGCCAAGGGAGTTTTCAATTCTTGAATTATTTGCAAGAAATCAAGGCATTGTGATGAGTGCTGAGCAAATTTATGAAAAGGTTTGGAAGGAAGAGGCTATACAGTCTGAAAACACGGTAATGGTACATATACGAAAAATTAGAGAAAGAATTGAGACAAATCCAAGAAATCCTCAATATATTAAAACAGTATGGGGAGTAGGTTATAAAATTGAGAAAGATCATTAAGCCATTCAAATACTTACTAAGCAAAATTAAAATACTTATAATGAGTGCTATAACAAAGGTTAGGGAAAGCATAAGAATCCAACTTTTAACAACTTTTATTCTTTGTGCATTTCTCGGTTTACTTGTTGTACGAGCTACTCTGCCACTTTTGGGGAATATCAATGAAACAGTTACTATTGACTATAGTTCAGGTATGCAACAAATAAATTTTCAAGCTCAGCGTGCGGCAGATTTGGCTGTCAGCGAAAATAGTGTCGAAGCTTTACAGCAAATGATTGAAGATGAAAATGTAAAGATGAAAATGAAACAGAGTGCGTTGAAAGTGTTAGTTACCGATGAGCACGGGAAGGTTTTGTATAAAACAAAGCAAGCTGAAGAAGAACAAATTGATTTACACAATAAGATTCGTAATGTAATGGATTTTGCAATCAACCATCCACTCTATAATTATAATATTCCGGCAGTCGAGAATTCGCGGCAAGAATTTGTTGCCTTTTATCCAATAACTATAGAAGATAAAAATTTATATTTGTTTGTCAGTGGTATTCCAGAAGGTTCAGTTATTACATATACAACTGAGGGTCCTATTCCTGTATTAATAGGAATTGCTTTTTTTACTTTTTCATTCTTTTATATAACAAAACGAAAGATGAAACAAATTGAGGCGCTGGCGCAGGGGGTAAAGGAAATCGCAAAAGGAGATTTAAGCTATCGAATTGAGAAAAAGGGAATAGATGAAATAGCTTTATTAACTGAGAATGTTAATCACATGGCCGAAGCAATCATGACCAATATAGAGATAGAACGAAGGATTGAAAAACAAAAAAATGAATTAATTACTAATGTTTCGCATGACCTACGAACACCACTTACTTCGATTATGGGCTATTTACGATTGTTAAGAGATGAGAGGTACGACACAAAGGAGCAATATGATGAGTATTTAAAGATTGCTTTCTCAAAATCCGAACAGTTAAAAAACCTAATTGATGATTTATTTGAATATACGAAGCTAACGAACGAAAGTATTATCCTTGGGCAACAAGATGTATGTATTAATGAACTGCTCGATCAGTTAATCGAGGAGTTAATTCCGCAAGCGGAGGAAAACCATCGTACATTCAATAAAAATTTCTCGGAGGAGCGGATCTTTGCTACAGTAGATTCTGAAAAAATTGTCAGGGTTTTTGATAATTTATTAATGAATGCAATTAAATATAGTACAGGTGATGGCGAGATTTTTGTTTCTCTTGAAAGAAAAGAAGGTAATGTTCAAATCTGTGTCGCAAATGAAAGTAATGAATTTACTTCTGAAGAGTTAACGAGCTTATTTGATCGTTTTTATAAAAAAGATCCATCTAGAACAAGTGTAGCGGAAGGTTCAGGACTTGGACTTGCTATTGCTAAAAGCATTGTAGAACTACATAGTGGTAAAATTGACGCGAAGTATACGGATGGAATGTTGCAGTTTATCATCGAACTGCCTGTTACAGCTTTATAAAAAAAGTAGCATTAGAGTAATGCTACCTTTTTTTATGGGCGAATTAAATGCTCAATAGTGAGAATATGATTGGCATTAGAGCAGGGGAGGCTCTTTTGTAAGTGCATTAAAATATTTTTGTCCTTAATAATAATTTGAATTTCTGTATAGCTATATTGTTTTTGGACTTCTTGAACATATTCTGTAATTTTCAATAAATGATGTGGGTCTTTTATTTCTACTTCTACAAAAAAGGGCAGCGTTAATTGATGCAAACTTAAGCAACCACGACGAATCCAAATCGCCTCATTGACGTAATAACGGATAGGTAATTGACGATTACTTGCGATAAATAAGTCCATTTATTTCTCCTTTTTTATATCTTGATGTTTATAGTGATGGATGGAACTATCAAAAAGATGGATAGCCCTCTTTAAATCGAAGAATATTTGTACGCATCAATCGTCTCTAGAAAATATTTTAGCGCAGGTGATTGTACTTCGTCATTACGATAAATAAACCAAGTTGGGATTTGAGCTTGCTTTGTTGCTAGTATGTGCAGCGACAGTGATTGAGTATCCATATATTTTTGAGCGATTGCACGTGGCAGTAATGTTACACCTAGCCCAGCAGCAACGCAGCCAATGATTCCATCGAGGGTGCCAAATTCCATACGCTTTTGTGGTTGCACACCGTCTTCACGTAACCAATGCTCCCAAATAGCTCTATATGAGCAGCCATGAGGAAAAGTAATAAATGTGCTGTCCTCTAAATCTCGTTGGCTATCAATTCGTTTATGCTTGCTAGATGTGATGACAACAAGCTCCTCACAAACAAATTCCTTCGCAAGGATATTTTCTTTATAAACGGGTCCATTTACAAATGCACCATCTAATTCATAGTTTTCTAGCCGTGCGATATTTTGTTGAGATGGACTCGTCAATATAGTGATATCCACCTGATCATAGGCTTTATGGAAAGTAGTTAACAGGGTAGGTAAGTGCAGTGCCGCAGTCGTTTCCATTGAACCAATTCGTAAAAGTCCTCTATTTTCCTCTGTATCCTGAAGTATTTCAAAGGATTTTTCATAGAGATATAGCATTTTTAATACCATTTCATAAAACTGTTCTCCTTTTGGTGTCAATCGGATACCTCGATGTCCTCGATAAAAAAAGGTTGTTTGATACATGGCCTCAAGATTTTGTATTTTCATAGAGATGTTGGATTGGGTGTAATTAAGCTCTACAGCAGCCTTGGAGAAGCTACCTGTTTGTACGACTGTCCGAAAAATTAAGAGATCATTAATATTCATATATTCCCTCCAGCCATCAAATTATTTGATATCTATTATAACGAATTCGTGCTATTTGTGATATCTGAATTTTCGTTATAGTGAGATGGAGGGGAGGGGAAATATGCACAAGCATACAGTTCATTATTTAGTAGGAGGTATTTTTTCAATAGTCATTGCTATGAGTATTGGGCGTTTTTCATATACGGTTATCTTGCCGTATATGCAAGATACTTTTGACTTTAGTCATGCCACAGCAGGTTTTCTAGCGACAAGTAATTATTTTGGATATTTAGTAGGGGCATTGGTGGCTGGTCGTTTACAAATTGGGGAAAAACGTATTCCTTTTTTACAATTAGCACTCGTTATTAGCGTTTTGACGACGGCTTTGATGGGCTTTACTGCTACTGTTATCGCATGGTATGTACTTCGTTTTATTTCTGGCGTTATGAGTGCATTGATCTTTGTAGTTACTGCTAGCCTTGTACTCGATCAGTTAGCTGGGAATGATAAAGCGCATTTATCTGGGCTTTTTTATAGTGGGGTAGGTGCAGGAATTGCCCTAAGTGCGGTTATTGTGTCGCCCATACATGCAATGTTTGATTGGAATGGAACGTGGATTGCTTTGGCGTTGTTTTGTGCCGTATTGCTTGTATTAATCGTAATGTTCATAAAGCCGGTTGCTCAACATCCACAACAGAAACTAAGTCAAACAGTAGCGTCACCAAAAGTCCCACCTACGACATGGATGAAGTGGCTAATTTTGGCTTATAGCTTAGAGGGCCTTGGTTATATTGTCACGGGAACATTTATCGTGTCAATCGCAGAAGAATCAACAAGCTTTCATGGTGATGCTACCTTTGTATGGTTTGTTGTCGGGATTGCAGCGATTCCATCCTGCATTGTTTGGTCTACGCTGGCACAGAGATACGGTTACGTGAGAACATTATTGATTTCCATGTTAGTTCAAGGGCTAGGAATTGTTTTACCAGCGTTTACGACTAATACAATGACACTTTATATAAGTGCCTTTATTTTTGGAGCAACATTTATGGGAATTACTACTGTAGCTACAACATTAGCAAGACAAATATTGCCTGTGAACAGTCACAAAATATTAGGTTACCTAACTGCTGGTTATGCTTTGGGACAAATGTTAGGACCTTCACTTGCAGGAACATTAGCCAATTATACGAATAGCTATCAGTATGCCTTATTTGGAGCAACAGCTGTTGTAGTGGTTGGAGCTATATGTCTAATTAGTGGATTAAAATATGAAAAAGTGAAAGTCGGAGAGCTGGATACCATAAGTGAATAATAAAAAAAGTCAAGTTAATTGCAGTACACTTTATCAATACGCAATAAAAATACCTCTTTTCGGTAAAAGAGGTATTTTTATATAGAGATTATAAGAACCCATTATGCAAGTTTATTAAAGAATTTCTTTTTTAATTACGTCAATAACTGGTGATATTGTAGCTGTTGGGGAAACGAAGGCGCCTGTTTTGGTAACCGAAGTTTTTCGAGAAGAGTTAGAAGAGACAGGAAAACAATATAAAAAAATTATAAAGCTTGTAGAAAAAGCACCACAACGTGAACTACACACTATTTAATAACCATCTTAAATGCAAGGCTAGCTTAAGCTAGCTTTTACCCACTTAAGTGGGTTTTTTATTTTTAAAAGTTTAGAAAAGATTAGCAAAGTTTTCTATATATTTTTGAAAGGCAAGCAACGGGTATGGCATGCCATACCCCAAAAACGTTGTTTTTGACTTGGTAGGAGATTCCTACAACCTTTACAAATATTTAGCTGTTATTTTATGAAAATAAGCAGCTATATTTGTTGTCGCTACGCTCGAAATTTAAATTAAAAGGAGTTTGGGAGAAATGGCAAGAACTAATACTTATTTTCAAATGAGATTAACCAAAGAGGATAAAAAATATATACACGATAAATCAGAAGAATTAGGATACAAAAATGTTTCGGCCTTTCTTTTAGAAAGTGCAAAAAATCATTTCCGTTTAGAAGTTGATATGAAAGTTTATAGAGAATTAACCAGAGAAATTAATTACATTGGAAAGAATGTAAATAGCTTAATAAGAAGAATAAATACAGATGGATTTTATTCAAATAATGACATTGATTTTTTAAGAACAAATCAAAAAAAGATTATTACATTAATGAATAAAGAATATGATCGCTTGCTTAATTTAAAGCAAAAGTACACAAGTGATACTTTAAGTCTAAAGGAGAAAGAAAACTTAATTAAAGCATTGCAACAAAATGAAATTGATGTACCTTTAAAAGTAGTTCTGGAGGAAGTGTTTGAACAAATAAAAGAGGATTTCCTTTATATTGGTGAAGCTATTGAAAATTCACCTAAACAAGAAAAAGAATTTGCTGAGTATGTTTGGGAGTATTTATATGGAGATACGCTTTTTGAATTAGACAAAAATAAACTGATTGAATTTGCTAATAAAATCTTTATATTTACTCAAAAATTAAAAATGAAATTGTTGAAACTAGATAATGTTTTTGATGATGATGATTGGTTTTCTTTGAAAGATATTTTAGATGAATATGAGATTTATTAATTTCACCACCTCCTTAGTGACAGACGCTCTGAGACGCTGCGAAAAATAATTTTAAAGAAGACTGTTCGATCCACTTGTTCTGAATGGCGATAACATATAAATAGAATCTCAAAGAAAAGTACCCAAAGGACGCTTTGGGAAGGTTCTATATAGCAACTAAGAACTACACCCAGTTCTTAGTTGCTTTTTATTCCATTGGGTTACCGAATGTCGATTTGGGGATTTTATTTTAAAAGTAGGATTTATGGTATAAATTAACATATATAAATGATAAAATGTTGGCATGACCCCTAGAAAGGATTGGTGAAATGGATAATAACATTTTAATGTTTACAATGGTCATTTTACTTCAACTGATGGTCATAAGTTTAGCTTTAGCCATATTTTCCTCGGTATTTGTGAAAAGCAGAAAGAAAGGGCTTATATTTTTAATAATCTATGTTTTATTAAGTATATACAGTCTTTATGATATATATAAATACTCTGTGATAATGGGGAGTAGTATGTTATTCATCTACATTAGCTTAGGAGTAGTTACCTATTTTGTTATAAAAAAGAGACTTTCAAATGGAACAGAAATTTAGACTGTTGAATTTAACGGGTACTTTAGTGTAAAAACGACGTATACACTATACAAATAAAATCTAATAAACGTTCCCAAATAAAAGTTTGGACACACATTAAAAAGCCACAAACACTGTTAAATCAACGTTTCGTGGCTTTTCCTATGAACATTATTTATACAGCTTTTTATGCAGGAAGCGAAAACACTTGATACATCAATATTTACACGATTATGGCGTTCTGTTTAGCATGCATAAAATCGTGTATATTTCTTAACGTTGTAAATCCGCATAATCTGACGGGACCCCATACAGGATTTTATACACGCTGCAGCTGGATCACCAGCTACAAAACGCTACAAACTCAACAATCTATAAAAAATGAATACGGGTTGAGGACGGGTTTTGTGCGGGAATATTGATATATCAAGGTTTTTCGTGATTGGATAGCTTCTGCTATCAGTTGTTATGTCAACTTGTTGTGTATAGAGATGTATAATTATTTCGCTTTGAGGTGGGCCATATTTTTGTGAATTTATAACGCAGTTGGACATTATAGTGAGATTTTAAGTTTGTAACTTCAGGGTGCAGATATAGTCGAATAACGACAGGAAATGTCGGATGAAAATAGAACTTTTTCCATACTGAATATATTAAAATATATTTGGATATCTAAAATTTCCAAAAAAAACATAAAAGGTTATTATTTTACATGGTTTCTAATATCAACAATTATTCTATTACAACTTCATACCCCGATTATGGAAAAATTACAGTTAGCGCAGATCGTTATAAAAGCGAAAATCCTAACACTTATAACGATTCTGTAACTATTTCCGATACTTCGAGACAACTAGTAGCTAAAGGAAATTTATTAGATAAAGTAAAAGATTGGGCCAATTCAACCGTTCAATGGTTAAAAGATGCTGGGAATTTCGTAAAGAATGCAGTCAAAGAAGGAATAGATTTCTTAGTTTTAGATGATGTTAAAACTATATTTAACCCAGATGCGGGAGCAGTTGATAAAAGCATTGCTGCCATCTCTTTATTTCCAGCAGGCAAAGTTGTTAAGGCGGGGAAAATTTATAAATTATTAAAAAACGCTGACAAGAACCATGTGGTTGATGCTTTCTCAGGTTTAGGGACAATACAGAAGTTTAACACCAAGGGAATTTTAATGGATGGCAATAGTAGTACAGGTTGGGAACATATTTATAAAAGGCATGTATCAGGTAAAGCTGCAACTAAGGGTACTACCTTATTCCCTAAAGCACTTGGTGATGCACAAATAAAAAATCTCGTTATGGAGTCATTAGAAAAAGGAACTCTCCAAAGTACTCATTCTAATGGTACAAGGGTGTATACTTATAATCCAAATAAATATGGAATTTCTGAAATGACAACAGTTGTAACAAAAGATAATATTATTAAGACATCATATCCTGTTAAGGGAACATCTGTGATAATCAAGAAATAATTTGTCTTAAAAGGAGTATATTATGAAATTAAAATTTGAAATAGAAAATGATGTGTCAGTCCTCCTAGATAAAAAATATGGTTATGATTTTTATCTCGATAGCTTTCTAGAAGTATTAGTACATGATAAAGATAGCGAGTTTTCACTCTTCTCAACTACTATGCATAGTACAATCATCATCACATTTACCGAGCTATTAATTGAGCTACATAAAACAGGTAAAAAACAAACATTTGACCCTTTCGGGAATGCAAATATTTATACGCTAGAACGAATAAGAAATGACCTAAAGATTACAAACTTTAGTGCTTTTGATGATCAAGTGGAATATGTACATGTACTTAATTTTATAGATTTTACTAATGCTTATTCAAAAGAAATTGAACGGTATTTAAAAGCTATGATTGCAGTAGAAGCTAATATTGTAGAACATCAAGATTATGTTTTGCTGTTTGAAAGGCTAAATATGTTGAAGGATTTAAGTAGAGAAAAAGAGTAATTGCTACTATGTCTTTTTTTACTTTTAGTTAACTAAAACAGATTACTGTTGACGGTTATCAATTCCGATAAAATGCGAAGTAAATAAAACTTTCTAAACGAAAAGGCAGTAATAACCAAGGGCAAAACCTTGTCATTACTGCCCTTTTCTATTGTTATGTCAACTCGTTTTGAATGAAAATGTATAAATCTTTTTTAACTTTTTTTAAAAAGAGGTTGTTAAAACTATTTGAATTTCCCTTTGTATAGTGTTAGTAGCTAACAAACATAAAAAGGAGGAAATAACATGGCGGATTATGGTTTAACAGCAACGCAAGTAGAACATTATGGAGTGGTATCTCGTCAATTACGCATTCGTTGGAATGCTACACTACCTACCGGAGCAACATTAACGGTACATCGTGGTGGTGACGGTAATCGAGTATTTAGTAAGAGTTATACTAAAAGTAAGACAAGTGATGATATTACAATCGACGTGCCATGGTATGGTGAATTTAAAGTAGCGTTAACATTAAACTCACCTGCTATTGGTTCAGATGTTGTTTACCCAACAGTGAAAATGCGTGGTACGCATACTTCTCCTACGGTTACTTATGATGCAGCACTGGTACAAAAAGCAAAAGAGGGGCAAGCAATCGTTCTTCTGATTTCAGTTCTTGCTGGAAGTCTCAGATTAATTGGAAGTACTATTTCTATCTTATTGGGTTCATCGGTTTTCAGTACGGAGACGGTATCATTCCCGTCGGTTCCGAGAATCGGAGATAAGTTAGATGTTATTACATCAGCTATGCCAGCGGGTGGGGCGCAAATTACAACTACTTATACTGCGGTTGCTTATACTGATAGTTATGGTAATTACCAATCATCACAGAAATATACGAAACTCTCTTATATTGCGTATGTACCTTGGAATTTTGGAAAATAAGAATAATAATCCACGAGTTTATAAACTCGTGGATTTATTTTTTTTGTAGAGAATAAAATTGTATATGAAATCAAGTATTGCGAATAAATAGCACGAAGCAACCCAAAATAATATAGGGGAATCATAACTGTAATAAATAAAATCTTGTGAATGTAGATATAAGAACCAAAGTGTTGTAATGACGAAAAGAGAAATGTCGTAAGCCATACTTAGTGGGCGTTTAATCTTTTTTAGAGAAAAGTTAAAAACAACAACTCTAAAAAAAACAAATAGGATTAAAAAAATAAAATAAGCAAATGTAACATAAAAGATTGATGGTTGTATTGATTCGGGTATCTGCATAGGTGTAAAAACCCCTCGATATAATTTACAAATAGTGTACCAATTAGGAAATTATGTGTCTAGTGAGCCTTACCCACCAAATTGAAGTTTTATGGAGCGATTCTCGAAAATGGTAGTGCCAGTGGTCAGCTTTTTTCTTCTAAACTGGAAGCCTTGTGCGAGTTATTGCGAAAATAAAGCGTTGGGAAAAAGGCGATTTTTCAGCAGTAGACATTGACCATAATACTTTGATGCGTATGCAAGGGACGAAAACACCTGATGGTTCAGCGACAGGCATTGCTTCAGAAGAGCAAGAGATAAATTATATATTCCAAGTCTTTGCTAAAGAGGTAGATGAAGTCTTCGGGAGTAGTAGAAAAAAATAAAAGTTAGTAAAAATCCTGCTTAAATGGCGGGTTTTTTTGTTGTGTAAAAAAATTTTAAAAAAGAGGTTGTTAAAACTCGGAAAATTCCCCTTTATATGGGGGAATACTTATTGATGAAGAAATTAATGCTACTTACATTGTTGCTACTCTTTGTAGTTAGTTTTAGTCCAATATTTGTTTACGCTAACGAGAACCAGAAAGAAGACTTAATAAAAATTGTTAGCAGATTTATGCCATCGAATGCGTCACTTATAAGCCCTGAAAATCCTTCCTCCACACTGCCAATTCAATTCTATGACTTTGACCACGATGGACAGAAAGAAATAATATTTACTTTTGAAATTAAAGCAAAAAATCAACCATCTCCTTCTCAGTATAGATCAATAGTACTAAAAAAACATAATTCGGATTGGAGAAAAATTTGGGAAACTAAAATTCAAGGAGTCGATTTGGATTTTTCGGGTTTGGTAGATATAACCGGCGATGGTACAAAGGAATATTTATTTGGTGTTACAATTGGTGCAGCAATAGGAAGCAAACTTCAAGTTTTCCAATGGATTGATAACTCATTCAAAAAAATTGCAGATGTTCCTTATCATAAAATTGACTTTGTGAATGGAAAGCAAAATGTCGGTATAGCAGTTTGGCAAATGTATATTGGTGATAGTTATTTAGTGGATGTACTAAAATGGAATGGGGAAAAGTTGGTTTATGATGAAGAATTATATTCCAAATACTATTCAATCATCGAAAAGTTTTATAACGATAAAATTTCAGAAATGGATGCCTGGTTTTATTGGTATTGCCTTGCAGATGCCCAAATCAAAGCAAATAAATTTGAAGAAGCATTTAAATCGATTCAAAAGGGAATTTCGTTAGCTAAAAAATCATCAATGCGAGAAGTAGTCCAAGACTTTAATGATTTAACCGAAAGGCTGGAGAACAAGAGAAAATAAAAGAAAGCTTAGTATCGGACAATTTCCTAAATGAGCTTGACGTTTAGAGATTTTAAAAGGTGTGACGATTAATGCTAGTTCTTATGTAGAGCTATTACAACCTTTAAGTCTACTATTATTTATGACAGTCGTATTTATGGGCATTGGCATTAGTGTCATGGAGAAGAAAAGCTAAAGTGTAGTTCAATTGACTTATGCCAGTACGCTAAATCCATCGAAATGTTTCTTAAACTGTAAATGTATTCATAAAAAATACTGCACCTACAACTGCTAGATATCTAACAATTGGGGTGCAGTTCATGAATGACTTACTTACCTTGTATTTAGTGAATATCACGTTTTTTGAAGTTCCCACCACGTACCTCTGATACATCAGAAATAACTACGAAGGCACCTTCATCGATATCTTTAATAATCGACACAAGTTTATTTTCTTCCATACGGTTAATGACACAGTTTAATATATCAGTTGGTTCATTGGAAAAACCGCCACGCCCTTTTGTATATGTAACACCACGTCCTAAACGAGCTTGAATAGCATCACCAATCTCCTCTGACTTCGCACTAACAACACGAACGTCTTTTGATTTTTCTAAACCATCTTGGATAATATCGATAACGTTTTTCGCAATAAAGTATGTTAAAGCTGAGTATAAGGCACTTTCTAAGCCAAAAATAAAGCTTGCCCCTAAGAAAATAAAGGCATTAATAAATAATATAATATCCCCGACTGAAAATGGAACCTTACGTGAAAGTAACACGGCTAAAATTTCAGAGCCATCCAAAGCACCACCGTTACGTAAGACAATCCCAATCCCAACACCTAGTAGCATACCACCAGATAAAACAACTAATAACGGATCATTTGGACCTAAAATTGTTTTAACATTATGCATTAGCACTGTGGAAATAGATAGAGCTGCTATCCCAGCAGTACTCATCAATGCAAAAGTTTTACCTACTTGTTTGTAGCCAATAAAAATAAAAGGAATATTTAATACAAAGAGCAGTGCGCCTAATGGAATACCAAAGAGGTGTGCTCCCATAATACTAAGCCCCGTCACACCACCATCAATGACATCGTTCGGTATTAATACCGCTTCTAGTCCATATGCTGCGATGACAGCGCCAATGACAATCATAATAAATTTTCGTATGTTTTCAACTGATTTTCTTTTTTTCATTCATCTTCTCCATTTCTGTATGTGAAATAATACTTAAGGTTTTGGAATAATATTTACAGCAATTGTTTTTGTCACAGTCGCTTTAGTTGAGTCGGCCATATTATAGTATTTAGTTACTAAATCGTTCAATTCATTTTCAAAGTTCATAAATTGATCATTCGTTAACGACAAGTCAAGAAATGAAAAAGTTGCAAAATCTGCAGTGCTTTCTTTTTCATCAAGTGAAGTTAAATAATTTTGATATTGAGATAGTAAAGCTAATTGATAGTAGGAAACATAATTCAATTTTTGTTTGATCGTTAGTTGTGTCCAATCCTCCTTACTCAGTTTAGCTGCTCCTTCATTTAATGCATAAAACTTCTCTGTAACAGAACGTACTTTTCGCTCTTTTACAATTTTTATAATGTTTTCATCCACTAAAATTTGGATGTGACGATATAAAGTAGCTTGAGGTACATCCTTAATGACAGTAATCATCTCCAAAGTGCTTAAGCCTTCTTCTTTATTCAGAGCTTGTAAAATTTTCATTCTCACAGGGTGCATTAAGACCTCTGCTTTATTACGCATAAAACGATCCTCCTATAGAAAAAATGAGATGGTATCAAGGGTAGTAATCAAATGTTATCAATTTGAGAACATTCTCAAAAATATAATATATATTTTTAAAAAGGATGTACAGTAAAAAGGTAATGAAATTTTTAAAGTTTTTTGTTATCATTATTGATAACGATAATGAAAGGGGTTTATTAATGAAATTACACTATGGTTTTGAAGATTTACAGCAATTGGATTGGGCAAGCATACTTCCAATTATTTTGCCATTTTTATTCGTAGGATTTGTTCTAATCATGGTTGCTTTATTCGATTTATATCGGCACAGAGATACGCGAGAAAACATACTTATGTGGACAATTATTATTTTGTTCTTTAACTCAATTGGTTCTGTTCTATACTTCATTATTGGTAGGAAGGATGTAAATAAACGTGCGCTTAGAGATTAAAAATATTACGAAAAAGTTTAAACAAAAAACCGCAGTGAATGATTTTTCAATGGTCATTGATGCTAATGAGTGTGTCGGGTTAATTGGACCAAATGGAGCGGGGAAATCCACGTTAATTCAAATCATTGCTGACATTCTGAATGCAGACAAAGGAGAAATTCTTCTTGATGGGCAAAAGATTTCATCTATGAAAAATCACATTGGTTACTTACCTCAGTATCCTAATTTTTTCTCATGGATGACAGCATTTGAAACATTGTCCTTTATGGGAACACTTTCTGGCATATCAAAAAACGAATTGCAGAAAGAGATTCCATTACTTTTAGAAAAAGTGGGCTTAGGGAAAGAAGCACATATTCATGTCGGGACATTTTCAGGGGGTATGAAGCAACGACTTGGCATCGCACAGGCATTATTGCATAAGCCTGCTTTAATGATTATGGATGAACCGGTATCTGCACTAGATCCAATAGGGAGAAGGGAAGTGTTAAATCTATTAAATGAGATCAAAAAAGAAACGACCGTATTATTATCAACGCATATATTGAGCGATGCAGAGGAAATTTGTGAGCGTTTTGTGATGATCAAAAATGGTTACAAAATAGAGGATGCTACAAAATCAGAGTTGCTTATGCGCCATCAAGAATCAGCTATCTTTTTAATGATTCGAAAGGCAGATTATAAATGGTTAACAATGATTGAACACTTATCATATGTGAAGAAAATCGAAAGCTGTGGAGATGGCTTTAAAATCCATGTTGAAAATTTGGAAACAGATGCTAATCGACTAATACAGCATGGTTTGGATACAAAGGTGATGTTTACTAAATTGGAAGTGGGTATTCAAGACAATCTAGAAGAAATATTTTTGGAATTGGTGGTATGAGCATATGAATTCGTTTATCGCACTAAGTAAAAAAGAAATACATCAAATGGCAAGGGAATTTAAAATACTTTGGCTCCCAATCGTATTTATTTTACTAGGGCTAACCCAGCCGATTTTGATGTATTATTTACCTGTTATTTTACAATCGGTTGGCGGTGTTGAAGGGATAATGATTGATCCTACGATCGCAAAGCCGGGGGGACAGGAGGTACTTGCCTCAACATTATATTCACAGTTTGATCAGCTTGGCATTATTATTTTAGTCGTTGCCACTATGAGTATTATTCAAGGAGAAAAAGCAAATGGCATGATGGCATTTATACTAACTAGGCCAGTATCGATATCATCTTATTTGAATAGTAAAATCATCATCCATTATATTTTGGCTGTTATATGTATAGCTCTTGGTTATGCGGTATCTTACGGCTATTCAGCGTATTTATTTACAACTGTTCCTGTGACACAAGCTATGTGGGCTTTAGCGTTCTATTGTGTTTGGCTGTTATTCATCATAACGTTTGTTGCGCTGATGAGTACATTTTTTAATAGCCCTGCATTTATAGCACTAATAAGTATCGTTGTCCTATTAATCTGTCGTTTTATCGCTGGGTTACATCCATTCATAGATGTTGTAAATCCTGCTAGTAATAGCTTGTATGCAACAAACATTCTAATGTCAGGTGAAGTGGGATCCTGGTATGGCATCAATATTGTAGTAACACTGCTACTAGTTTTATTGATGATGATTACCATGCAAAGTTTCATTGCGAAAAAGAAATTTTAACTTCTTTCAGAAATTATTTTCTGTACCGAAAGTGTAGTGACAGGTACAGAAGTCTCCTACCTCTGTTGTTGGTGAGATGAATGCGAAATTAATTGATCAGAAATTAGGTGAAGAAATTGTTATCGATACAAAATTTACAGAAATCGTATGGACAAGATGAGGTTTTAAAGGGTGTAGATTTAAAAATAGAAAAAGGAGAAATACTAGGGTTTGTTGGTGGGAACGGTGCAGGTAAAACAACGACATTAAATTGTCTTGCTGGATTAGTTGAGCAAGATTCAGGAAAAATAATGATTAATAATGTGCCAAAATCGCAGTCACTCGACTATAAAAAACAATTTTATTTTATACCTGAAACGATTCATGTATTTCCAAACATAGCTGCATTTGATTGGATACATTTTGTTCTGAAACTATATGAAAAAACTGAAGATGAAAAACTACACAGCTTTATTAGCGTCTTTGGTATGGACAAAAGTATTTATAAACCAATGGGAACGTATTCTTATGGAATGCTTCATAAGATGGCGTTGA
Organism: Lysinibacillus sp. NPDC094177; assembly: GCF_050279145.1. Lineage (NCBI taxonomy): Bacteria > Bacillati > Bacillota > Bacilli > Caryophanales > Bacillaceae > Lysinibacillus > Lysinibacillus sp. NPDC094177. The sequence continues at coordinate 150,228 of NZ_JBNNTW010000007.1, forward strand.
TTACTGCTTTTACAATTAGTCCACCAATCCTTATTATGGATGAACCATTAAATGGTCTGGATCCACTTGCTGTAGTTGCTTTTAAAAATTGTCTGAAGGAGTATGTTGAAAATGGTGGGACCGTTCTCTTTTCCACTCATTTATTAGACGTTGCCGAAAAAATTTGTCAATCCATTTCGTTTTTAAAAGATGGAAAGATTGTCTTACATGAGCGTGTTGAGAATTTGCTAGTCGATGGGAGCTTAGAAACTATTTTTATGGAGAAACAAGCCAATGAAGGATAATATACAATTAATCAAATTCTTTTTAACATCCTTTTATGCAAAGCCAAAGCAGCCAGTAATTCAAGTACTCCTAATTATTGCATTTATTTATGTAGCGATTCAGTATTTTACGCTTACGCTCATTATCTACTTTATAGCGACGCCAGAGGAGTATTTATTTTACAATGTTCTTCTTTCAAATGGTGTGACGTATTTACTGATTTCATATTTTGCAATTTCGGTAGTATTTAGTCAAAGCGATTTTTCTATATTTGCCCATTTGCCCATTTCAGCGAAGCGGGTTGTGATGTCGAAAATAATAAGTGCTGTAGCTTTACCGATAATGGCAGTAAGTATTCTATCAATACCTACCTTTTTCATATTACTGATAGAGTTTAAACTAGGTGTTGCTATAAAATCACTTGCATTTTTACTTGTCATGAACGTATTAATTGTATTGTTCCTTCTATTTATATTATCCATTTTGAATCATTTTCGCAGTAAATTTATTAATACCTCTGTGTATTTGCTTGTTAGGATGATTCTTATAGTAGGTATTGGAATAAGCCCAATATTGTACTTTCTAATAAAAAATTATCATTCAATCGGCATTGTTTTAGCAAAATTAGATACATCAACAATATCATCCTTAAGATCTTCAATTTCAGATTTTCTCGAAATAGGATATCGTTTTGCAATGCAACAGTCAGTGGTGGAGACACTCTTTCCATTGACTACTACAAAAAGTTTCATTTATTTCATCCTATTGTTCGCACTATGTTATTTATTGTTTAAAGCTACGATAAAAATGATTGCGTCTAAGTATTATGAACATGGCTTGCTTGTCAGCAGGATAGAAAAAACGACTAAAGTTTGGGGGAGAGATATTCAAAGTAGCTGGGTCAATTATTTGCAGCGTGAATATTGGATTATTCAGTCTGAACCGTACTTTAAAATGCAAGCTGTTTTAGGGATAGTTTTAACGCCAATTAGTACAATCATTTTTTTAATTCTCGTACAGATGAGTATTTTAAAGGCCGAATGGATTGTAAACAATGAATCTTTTCTATTTGTCTATATGGTTTTGCTGATGAGCTGTATAAACAATATTAGCGGAACTCCCTATTCAAGAGAGGGGAAATACTATGCATCTAGCATGACATTGCCATTTGATTCACAAAAGATTTATCTAGCAAAAGTTATGACTTCATCATGTATCGGCACAATTTCGGTTGTAATAAGCTATATCATTTACATGCTATTTGGTAGAGGTGATATTATTATGGGGCTGCATTTATTGATTACATTACTATTAGTAATTACTTATAATTTATTATCACCTCTTTATGATAGAAGGCATCCATTGCTTGAATGGTCTAATCCATCAGAGGCAATAAAATCAAATCCGACAGTATTAATAAGCCTGCTATATGGATTACCGATATTGATTGTCATTGGGCTTCTTCATTTTAGCTTGCTTTCTTTCAATATTTCTCCGTCGATGACTGCCGTAATTATTTTGATTATTGTAACTCTATGTGCAATTACATTAATTTACAAAATGTTTTTTGAAGGAAAGAATATGAAAGGGTACGAAAACAATTGAATGTAATAATAAATCCAAGAAGTAAAATTCCTTTTTATCAGCAGCTAACCCAGCAACTACTTTTTGAAATAGCGAGAGGAAGTTTGCAAAATGGTGATCCATTGCCTTCCATTCGTGATTTAGCCGCTGAAACAAATCTTAATCTTCATACCGTTCATAAAAGCTACAAGGAGCTTGAGAAGAAGGGAATAATCGCTATAAAACCTAACTCAAAAGCAATTGTTAAGAAGTCTGCTGAAGCAAAGGAGGCTGACCTTCAACAAATTTCTATAAAGGTTGAGCAAATAATGTGTGAAGCTTATGTTTTAGGTATTAGCGAACAGCAACTACAGAAGATGTTTCATGAAAATTTGCGAAAATATTTTATTGAACGCTAGTGGAGAAAGAAATAGAAGCCATCTCTTACTAATTTGAGGTGAGGATGATACTGAATTGTATTCCATAAAAAAAATTGTTAATATATATATACAATTATGAGAGGACTGATGGATGGAAATGATTAACTAATCTATGTTTTTATTTGAAATGAATAACTTCAAACTACAAAATATAGGGTTAGTCTGTCCATTTTTATATATCAGTTTACATTTTACTTGTCATGACTCCAATGGCAAATAAGAACTTATGTAATATAAGTGAAAGACTAAACCTTCCAATTACAAATTGGGAGGATTTTTTATTCTCTCATAAAAATTTTTAATCTAATCAATAAAGGAGAGAGAGAAATGAGCGAATCAGACACTATTGTTACGCATGTAATACTCCGTATAAGTCGCTAATATCCATCAAACTTATACGGAGAAATTTAGAATAGATGGATGTGCCGACTTTGTATAAAAAGTAAAAAGTGTTGATATACAAAGGAGGAATTATTATGTCAATGATAAAAGTTCAAGATTTAACGTTTTCTTATCCAGGTAGCTTTGACAATATTTTTGAAGGTGTAAACTTTCAAATAGATACGGATTGGAAACTTGGGTTTATTGGTAGAAATGGACGAGGTAAAACGACATTCTTTAATTTATTATTAGGGAATTATGAGTATAGCGGGAAAATCATTTCTTCTGTAGAATTTAATTATTTTCCTTATCCAGTTTCAGATAAAAATAAGTACACTTATGAAATCTTTGAAGAAATTTGTCCTCAAGCTGAAGATTGGGAATATCTTCGTGAAATATCCTATCTAAATGTCGATGCCGAGGTAATGTACCGACCATTTAAGACATTATCAAATGGGGAACAAACAAAGGTGTTGCTTGCTGCACTTTTTTTGACGGAAGGTCAATTTCTATTAATTGATGAGCCGACCAATCATTTGGACACTGATGCACGAAAGATGGTCTCTGATTATCTAAGGAAGAAGAAAGGGTTTATATTAATTTCACATGATAGAACCTTTTTAGATGGATGCGTTGACCATATTTTATCTATAAATAGGGCGAATATTGAAGTTCAAAGTGGTAACTATTCTTCTTGGAAGTTAAATTTTGATAGACAGCAGGAACACGAAGAGGCAACAAATCAGCGTCTACAAAAAGACATTGGGAGATTAACACAGTCTTCAAAGCGTTCAGCAGGTTGGTCTAATCAAGTGGAAGCTTCCAAAAATGGGACAACGAATTCGGGTTCTAAGTTGGATAAAGGTTTTGTAGGACATAAAGCGGCAAAGATGATGAAGAGAGCAAAGAACATTCAATCAAGGCAACAAAAAGCTATTGAGGAAAAGTCAAAACTGCTAAAAAATGTGGAAAAAACGGAGTCATTAAAATTAAAACCATTGGAATATCAGTCAAACGAATTAATTGTTTTGGCGGATGTGTCTGTTAAGTATGATGACCAAATAGTGAATAAGCCAATTAGCTTTATAGTTGAACAAGGTGACCGAATTGTACTTGATGGAAAGAATGGGAGCGGAAAAAGTAGTATCCTAAAACTAATTTTAGGAAATCTGATCCAGCATACAGGCACGCTGAATGTAGGTTCTGGCCTCATTATTTCCTATGTCCAACAAGATACTTCTCATTTGAAGGGACTATTATCGGACTTTATCGAAGAGCATGAGATCGATGAAACGTTATTTAAATCCATCCTACGTAAGATGGATTTTGAGCGAATTCAATTTGAGAAAGATATAGCTCATTATTCCGGCGGACAAAAGAAAAAATTGCTTATAGCCAAAAGTTTATGTGAAAAAGCTCATTTATATATTTGGGACGAACCGTTAAATTTCGTTGATATTTATTCGCGCATGCAGATTGAAGAGCTTATTCAAAAATTTAATCCCACAATGGTTTTTGTTGAGCATGATCAGGCATTTCAACAAACAGTTGCAACAAAAACTATATCTCTGTAGTTAAATATGAAGAACTGAAGGTATAATTAGTAAATTTGCTCATTAAACTATTTGATGCTTTAGTTGAAGAACGTTGCTAAAATAATCAAACCTTTTATGGAGACCTAAAATAAATATCTGCTAGAGAAGAATCCATTTTGATTAATCTTTTTTCAAAATGGATTCTTTTATTTTTCGTATAAAATGGGTTTAGTGATGTATTTTTAATCAACTTTAAAGCATACTAGAAGTCATCATGACCATACTCATTGCAACGATAATAGAAATAATTAGAATGATCGACAAAAGCTTTGTGAGGGCATAAATCAAACTGTTAAAAACAACACTAATGGACGAAGTTAGTACCGTTACACATTTTACTTACACCAACCAGTATTGCGGCAATAGTTTGCTTTGCGAAAACATGAAATCATAATGGAAAGATGTTTTTTTATGGACTAAATAGGAGTGAACTAGATGACATCACATTCAATCTCGTATTATGAGAATCAGTTAAGACAGCAAATTATGAACAACCTATATAATGAAAATTTTATTTCATTGCAGAATTATGTAAAAGAGTTAATTCAAGAAAATACGGATAATAATAAGAATATTACTTATGCCTATTTGAATATAAAACGTGAGCTGGTAGGGTCAATAAGTAATAATGATGATCAGACTTTATAAAGTGATTATAGATGCAAAAAATATAAAAGAAGTGAACATTTAAATGGAATGCAAAATGAAACAACTTGGCATTTGACTATAGAATGACATTGCTTAATAAAGTAAAGAAAATGCCTGGATTAGAAATGTTTTTTCTAATATGTTACAAATGGAAAATTGAATAATTAGAGGATCCAGAAGTTCATAGTTTCTTTTGTAATTCAATAAATGGTAAAGTAAAAGGAGTCTATGATAGTTTTAGAGATTATAATAGAGATAATAATCTTTTAAAATTGCTATTAATTATATAAACTATTATCAAAATATAATCCTTAGTTTAAAGTAAATTCAGCTCTGAATTTTTTAAGGAATTATTTTATTTGTAGGAATGGAATAATTGTACGGTAGATTTCATTTAAAAATTGAAGTGGTAAAACAGTCTATTATTCTTTGGAATATGGACTGTTTTAATGTAAGGAGTTCAAATAATAACTTTGTATCTACGATTGATCTAATTGTTGATTACGACTTAATAGATGGAACTTTAAGGTTTTATTAGACTGTTACAATACATTTGATTCACCTCAGAAATTAATTTTTACATAAGTGTTACATTAAATTAGAGTTCTTAATTAGATGGAATGAGATAATCCTGATTGATAAACAAGATACTGCATTTAGGTAAATGTAAAATAGCGAATATATTTAACTTCATATTTTTTAGAAATTTTTTAAATAAGTCGTCTATTGCAGCTAATTATTTGTTAAGATCATATTTTGAGAGTGTGAAAGAAAATATTGAATAATCTCATATTAAAGAAGTTTCTAATCTAGATTTACTTTTTATTTGAAGGATGGTACACTTAGTTCTATTGAACAACAATATATTGTGTTCGTTTTATAAAGGTACTACTATATGTAGTTTAATAGAGAAGTTCGGTGCAATACCGACGCTGTCCCCGCAACTGTGAAGCTGACGATGATATTAGCCACTGTGCATTCGCATGGGAAGGAAATCAGAGAATGAAGCAAAGCCAGGAGACCTGCCTATATAAAACAAATTGATCATTTCTTCGGGGATTAAGAGATGGGAACGTATGTGTTTTTTTTGTATTTTAACGTTTCCATTTAGGCTATCTCTCTCGAAGGGATAGCTTTTTTATTTTATGAAAAGAGGGATATATATGAAACTTTATACGAAAACAATCTGTCCAAAATGCCTTTGGGTAAAATCTGAATTACAACGTGTAGGACTTGAAGCAGAAATTGTAAACATTGATCACGATGAACAAGCTAAGCAAACAATTATTGACGCAGGTTTTTTAAGTGTGCCTGTTTTAGAAATTAATGAAACATTTATAGGAGATGTTAAGGAGATTGTTTCTCATATAGAGATGATTGCAATATGATTGTTTATGCTAGTCGTACAGGCAATGTCCGGAATGTTGTTTCTAAATTAACAGCGGAATCTATTGAACTCTCTGATGGGTTAGTGTTGAATGAGCCCTACCTTTTAATCACCTACACAGATGGATTAGGTGATGTCCCTTCAAAAGTGTCATGTTTTTTAGAAAACAACAGGAAATTTTGTAAGGGTGTAGTTGCCAGTGGCAATAGTAATTTCGGGCATAATGTTTTTGGCGCTGCCGGTGAGAAAATTGCTGCTACTTATCATGTGCCCTTAGTGCGGAAACTAGATTTAAGAGGAAATCAAGCAGATTATGAAGCAATACAAACGTTTTATGAAACGAGGGTAATGGGATGAAAACATATTTAAAGCTTAATAATGACGTACTGAATCGTTATAGTACAACTGGTCTACTAGAGTTAGAAAAGGATCGTGAAGCAACGCGCCGCTATTTTTTAGAATATGTTAACGTGCGTTTACGTTACTTTATTGATATCGAGGAAAAAATCCGCTATTTAGTCGATGAGGGCTACTATGAGAAAGCATTTATCGATATGTACGAGATGGAATTTATTAAAAAGCTGTACAAGAAAGCATATGATTATAATTTCCGTTTTCCATCTTTTATGAGTGCGAGCAAGTTTTACGATAGCTATGCAATGAAAAGTCGTGATGGGGAAGAAATTTTAGAAAAATATGAGGATCGTATTGTCATTATTGCTTTATATTTAGCACAAGGGGATACCGTTCTAGCAGAGCGTTCTATCGAAGCGATGATGGAAGCGTATCAGCCTGCAACACCAACAGCATTGAATAGTGGAAAGAAAGCCCGTGGCGAATTAGTAAGCTGCTTTAAATTATCAATGGATGACTCCATGAATAGTATTGCCGAAAATATTGGTTATTGTTTGGAGCTATCACGTCTTGGTGGTGGAGTTGGGGTAAACTTAACGGATTTACGCCCTTTAGGTGATCCAATTAAAGAGATATTAAATCGTGCAAGTGGTGTAATCCCAGTAGCGAAGCTGTTGGAAAACTCTTTCAGTTATTCAAATCAACTAGGACAACGAAATGGCTCGGGCGTTGTCTACTTAAATATTTTCCATGCAGACATAGAAAATTTCATTTCATCAAAAAAACCAAATGCTGATGATAAAATTCGCCTCGCAACACTGTCAACAGGAATTATTATACCAAGTATTTTCTTCGATCTTATGAAACGTGATAAAGATATTGTATTGTTTAGTCCATACGATATTTTTAAAGAATATGGCAGACGTATGTCTGAAATTTCAATATCAGATATGTACTATGAACTTCTAGATAATCCGAATATCCGTAAAATTAAACGTTTGAATGCACGTAAACTCTATACAGAGGTTAAAAAAGCGCAATTTGAATCGGGCTATCCGTTTGAAATTTTTGATGATAATGTCAATAAAGTGCATCCGCTCAAAAATATCGGTCGTGTAAAAATGTCAAATTTATGTACAGAAATCTTGCAAGTTCAAGAAACAAGTATCATTACTAACCAAGATGAACCGAATGAATATGGGTTAGATGTATCGTGTAACTTAGGGTCAATTGATATCCATGCAGCAAGTAAAGTAAACGATTTCGAAACATTAATCGATACAGCCATGCACTTATTAACAAATGTGTCGCAAATGACGCACATTAAGAATGTACCATCTGTTGCAAAAGCAAATAAATTAATGCATTCAGTAGGGCTTGGTTGCATGAATCTTCATGGTCATCTTGTTACTGAGGGAATCATGTACGGCTCAAAGGAATCTATTGATTTTATGGATCGCTTTATGGAAGCGATGAACTTTTATTCACTCAAATCATCAATGGAGATGGCTAAAGCAAAAGCTGAAACTTTCTATCGATTTGAGGAAAGTGATTACGCTTCAGGTAGCTATTTTGATCAATATGTAAATAAAAGTGAAGAGGAACTATCGCCTGTTGTGTTAAAAGCACTTGGAAATATTCCACTCATTACTAAAAAGATGTGGGAAGTTTTAAAGCAAGATGTTATGCAATATGGTTTATTCCATTCATATCGTTTGGCTATTGCACCAACTGGTAGTATTTCTTATATTCGTAGTTGTACGGCTTCTATATCTCCATGTACAGAGCGAGTAGAGGTTCGTGATTATGCAGATAGTAGAACAATTTATCCAATGCCTCATTTAACAAATGAGAACAGTCATTTATATGCTGAGGCATACGATATTGATCCTTATGACTTAATTGATTTATACGCAGCTTCTCAAAAACACGTTGACCAAGGTATTTCGATGACGCTTTATGTGACTGACAATTGGACAACAGAACAATTGGCTAAAGTATACATTTATGCATGGGTAAAGGGGATTAAGTCCGTTTACTATGTTCGTCAAAGATTACAAAGCTTAGAGGAGTGTGTAGCATGTCAAATATAATTTATGAGGCTGTCAATTGGAATAAGGCAACGAGTGAACTTGCACAAATATTTTGGGATCAACAATGGAAGCAAATTTGGTTTCCTGAAGAAATTGCAGTAAGTAAAGATATCAAACAGTGGAAAAGTTTTGAACATCAAGATACGTATAAAAAAGTATTTGCAGGATTAACCTTACTTGATACCGTTCAGACAAATATAGGGATGAATCGTGTTGCTGCTTATACAAATGATTTACAAGAGAAGGCTGTACTAACCGTTTTTGATGCATTTGAGGCGATACATGCCAAATCCTATTCTTATATATTCACTACCCTATGTACAAACGAAGAAATAGATGAGCTATTTGAATGGGTAAAGAAAAATGAATTTCTACAATATAAGGCAAATAAAATTGCGGATATTTATAACGGTATTGAAGAAGGCGATTCAGAGAGTTTATGGAAAGCGATGTTCTCGTCCGTTATGCTCGAATCTTTCCTTTTCTATTCAGGCTTTTTCTACCCACTGTACTTAGGAGGACAAGGTTTCCTACGAAACAGTGCAGAAATTATTTCACTTATTTTACGCGACGAATCAATCCATGGTGTAGCAGTTGGATTTTTTGCTCAAAATCTATTTAAGCAATTTTCAAAAGAAAAACAAGAAGAGTTACAATTATGGGGTTATGAATTGTTGCTGGATTTATATCAGAATGAAATGAATTATACTGATGATATCTATGCGGAAACAGGATTATCTCCTGAAGTAAAAGCCTATGTACGGTATAACGCTAATAAAGCATTAATGAATGTCGGTTTCGATCCAATGTTCCCAGAAGAAGAAGTTAATCCTATTGTTATGAATGGAATTCGTAATGAAGGCTCCACATATGATTTCTTTTCACAAAAGGGTTCTACCTATGCGAAAGCAAAAGTAGCACCGATTACAGATGACACATTTAATTTTAATCGTTGAGGATGAAAATAATGAACTTAGAAGTAAAAATCAAAAGAATTCACACTGATGCATTACTACCTATGCAAGCCAATCCAGGTGATGCTGGAATGGATCTCTACTCTATTGAAGAAGTAGAGATACCAGCGGGAGTAACGAAACTAATTAAAACAGGATTACAAATTGAATTACCTAAAGGAACGGAAGCTCAAATTCGTCCGAGAAGTGGACTAGCATTAAAACATAGTGTAACAGTTCTCAATAGTCCAGGCACAATAGATGAAGGCTACAGAGGGGAAATCGGTGTTATTTTAATCAATCATGGTAAAGAAACATTTAAAGTAGAAAAATCAATGCGTATCGCCCAAATGGTTATTCAGCTTGTCCCTTCAATTCAACTACTAGAAGTAAATGAATTATCTCAAACTGTTCGTGGAACTTCTGGATTTGGAGCGAGTGGTATAAAATAGGTTTAAAATTTTGAAAGTAATTCTTCAATGAAGTGACCCAAAGGATTGAGTTTGGTATGTGCCGAACTCAATCTTTTTTTATTCCTCTATTAATACCTATGTAGTTAATTTTTCCCTTTCAATATTGGTCTGTTTATTAAATTAAATGAGGATGGGATTGCGAAGTGTAACAACAAATCCAACAATTAGTCTAGGAACAGATACAGTGATTTATATCAATAAATCTGATAAGACCTGAATAATCAGTAAGAAAAAAATAATTGGTAATAAAACTTGAATCCATTTTGTTTTGATAAAAGGAATTATCTTTAAACCTAAGAACGAGCCAAGGATAGAGCCAATGGAAACAGGAATGGCGATTCCCCAATTAACAATGCCAGTAAAGTAGTAAAAGAGAAAGGCACCTGTACAACTTGAAAAAGAAATAATTCTTGTTAACTCAACTGCTTTTATATAGATATATTGCTTTCTCAGGTAATAGGTTATATTCATAAGAGCTGAGCCTGGTCCAAAACCACCGTCATATATTGAAATTACAAACGGGATGAGTTTATTAATTGGTTGTTCCTGTGTTTCTTTTTTGAACTTTACAATAAATTTATTACTGCAAAGTACAATAAAAAATGCGACAATTAAGCTTACACAAGCTACAACATTCATGACTTGTTCCGATAATAGAGTGGCTAAAAATGCGCCAAAAACACCTCCTAAACTAGCAATCATCATTAAAGATGTAAATTTTTTTAACGATAAATGTCCTTTAATTAAAAACGATACGACATTAGATAAAGCTGAAATTCCTGTCGCAAATTTATTAACAGCTATGGTTGAATGAATCGGAATGCCAATAAGTAACATTGCAGGTAACAAAATAAAGCCTGCAGCGCCGAAAAGAACACCAATGACTGCTGCGAGTAAGCCAATTGTAAATAAAATAAAACCGTTTACTGATAACCATTCATGTAGTAATATTTCCATCAAATCACCTCTACACCTAAATTACTGCTAAATAATACATAAAACAAATATATAATAATTGCTTATTCATAAATATAATTTATCTTTATTTAGTGGGTGTTTTAACATCCGCTGAAATAGAGGAACTCAGTCTAAGAACGCCACATCCTATGGCAACGACTGAGTGACCAACATCATGTTGGCCCAAAGCCTCCGGCGGATGTCACGGATTTTGAAAGGAATGAATACAAGGATGTTAGCCTAAAACCTTCGCATCCTGCGAAAACAGCTAACTGACCTGCATCGGTAAAAACGGCACGTTCTGTGGCATTACCGAAATGACCGACATCGTGTCGGCCCTCGTGCAGGCCCGGGCACAATTCAAAATCCGGACGCATTGTTTATCTGTGCGAAAGCGTAGCGACAGCAACAATTACGCCAAGGCGAAATTGATTGATAGAAAGGTGTGAATGAAATGAATTTGCATGCGTTAAGGATTTTTACGAATGTAGCAAAACTAGGAGGAATTACCGCAGCGGCGAATAAAATGCTTCTTAGTCAACCAGCTGTCACTATTCAAATTCGGAAATTAGAAAGCGAAATAGGGACAAAATTGATTGAAGGTAAAGGACGTGGTATTCAATTAACTCCTGAGGGAAAGTTTTTGTATGAGCAGGGAATGCGTTTATTTTATTTAGAAGCACAGATTGGTGAAAAGCTCGGTAAATTTTTAGCGAAGGAAGAAAAAATACAAATTGCTTCTTCCTATATACCAACAAACTATATACTCCCGCCTATTATTGCAGCGTATAAGCTTGCTAATCCTCACATAGAATTTTTTGTGTCATTAGGGAATGTAAAATCTGTGGAAGAGCAAGTTCTTAATTATGAAGTAGATCTCGGTTTTGTCGTGCAAAATAAAATTGGTCACCCTGATTTACAGTTTGAAAAAATATTAGATATCCCGTTTTGGTTTGTTGTTCATCCATCACATTCTTTGGCCAATCAAACTGTCTCCATTGATGAATTATCGAAAGAGGACTTTATATATCGGGAACGAGGTAGCTCGACACTTGATTTATTGGAGGCCGTTTTTTACACGTTAAATGGCCCATTACCTAAATTAGGACTTCAAATGCAGGGCTTACATGAATCGATTAAAGTAGTGGAAGCAGGGTACGGTATGACTTTAGCGCCGTCCTACAGTGTAACGGAAAGTATAACAAATGGGAAACTAGCTCGGGTGTATGTTGAACAGGCAGAAATTCAGCAAAGTTTATTTATATGTACACGCAAATCAGATTTAGGAGAGCATCCATTTATTCAGTATTTAAAAAATCATTTAAACGCTATAAATTAACAATAAAAATCGGAATCAAGCATTAGTTATGCCTATTCTCGATTTTATAAAATAATTTTTCATTTGTAGTATTCAACATTTATTAAGTAACAGCCACGATTCCTATAATTTGAGCTAAAGAGATTTGTTCATGCAGAAAATTGCCGGTAGAGTGTCTGAAAAAATTCGTGATACCGACGATTGTCAAAACCTACGACGTTGTGATAAAATAGGAACAAATGTTCTTGTGTTGAGGTGGGATTATCTAGTCAATAAAGCATACAAATGAATTCCCTTCTACATAATAATATTTTATAGTAATTGTAGTTAAACACAGATTAATTCAGGTAAGAGTTCGCTTTAAAACAAGGAGGATATCATGGGAAGATTAGTTCATTTTGAAATTCATGTAAGTGACATGGAACGTGCAAAGAATTTTTATGGAGAGGTATTCGGATGGTCATTTCAAGATTGGAGTGAGTATGCAGGAATGCCTTACTTTGGAGCAGTGACTGGTAATGAAGACGAGCATGGAATCGATGGTGCTTTAATGCAACGTCAAGGTGCTTCTCCGGAACCAAACCAAGCTTTAAATGGATTTGCTTGTACAATGGGTGTGGAAAATTATGATGTAACAGAAGCTAAAATTATTGAGAATGGCGGCAGGGTTGCAATGCCAAAATATGCACTACCGGGAATGGCGTGGCAAGGTTACTATATTGATACCGAGGGCAATATATTCGGAATTCATCAACCCGACAAAAATGCAAAATAGAGTTCATGATAAGTCAATAAGTATGCAATCACAAACAAGACAAGCATTTTAAAAAATCCTGTCTAGCTTAAAGAATTGCTTTTAGCTTTTAAAAACTTATTATCATTTGATTTGTTCTAAAAAGTTATAGCTGAACCAACGAGGACACTGAAAAACTCTAAAATAGGATGTTTTTACAGTATTTTTTTTGCATGAGGATTATTTTACTTTGCAAGGATTTAGCGCGGCGGCGTGAGACTCCTGCGGGAAAGCGAGACAGACGAGAGCCCGCACGAAGCAAAGCGTAGGAGGAGGCTCGTCGCTCGCCCGCGGAAAGCGAACGCCAGAGCGCTAAATCCTAATGATAGATTTTTATTGGAGTTTTATTGAAAAAACCACTTTTTCAGTGGCCTCGAACCAACCCAGGTCTTTTAATTTTTGCCATATAATACAGCTCAAAGTATTTGATTAGTATTCGCTAGAATTTCGAAGAGAGTAAAAACATAATAAATGCTTTCGAGGGAATGTCCCAAAAGTCTACAAATGACTTTTAGGACATTCCCCTTTATTTATTTATAAAAGTAAAGAAAGCGCATCTTAAGAACTACTTATCAAAAAATTCCATAGTAAATTAGGTTTATTTACTCAATTGTATTATTTTGTCGTTTTTTTGTTCAAAAATAACGAAACTTGTCGAAATATATTGTGAATAGTATGGAAAATAGATTTCAAAGTTATTAGGAAGGGGCTAAAAAGCATATTTAGTTAAAGGATTTATTTTAGTTTTAAGTATGTAATCAGTAAAACGAAGAGACGAGTAAAAATAATGAAAACATAGGAATAAAAAGAGACAAGCGGGTTAGCCTCCATGTTGTCATGAAGTAAACAAACTTGTACGTTTGCACCTTTGAAAGTGTACAAATTCATTGTCTTACATTAAAATGTGCACCAATTAATTGAAATCAAGAAGGAGAGTATTAACCATGCTGCGCAATCTATCCATATTTAAAAAATTAGTCCTATTAATGTTTATAGCCATTTTAACAATTGGTATTATCCAATTGATTGGATATAACTCAATGAAATCTTTGGAGAATAATACAGAGAATATTTTTAAAGACCGTTTAGAACCAAGTATTGTTTTGTCTGATTATAGAATTAATAATCGAATTATTATTTCAAACATGTATCGTTCTTTCATTTATACAGATGAATCAACACTTACAGAGATTAAAGATGAAGTGATGAAGGCTTTTACAGAAAATGAAAAGAATCTTCAATTACTTAAAGCAACCAATTTAAAACCGGATGAGGATAAAATAATAAATGAACTGGTTCAGCAATATCCAATTTTTAAAGAAAGTATGGAGCAAGTTTTCAAACTAAGTCTCGTTAATAAGAATGAGGAGGCATTCAATCTCTATAATTCAAGTGCTAAGCCTGTGTTTGATAAAATTGCGTCAACAGGTTTAGAGCTGACTAAATTGAATAAAAAATATGCAAGTACTTTGAATACGGAAAGTAAAGCCGAGGCGAGTAGAAGTATCACAATCTCTCTAATCATTTCAATTGTATTAGGAATTTTGTTTGTTGCAGTCGGTTTTATAGGTGTACGAAAATATATAATTTCCCCAGTTGAAAAATTAAAATTTGCTGTTCAACGAGCCGAAGCTGGAGAATTCAATTTTAGTATAGACTATGATTCAAAGGATGAACTAGGGGTCTTAACGTCTTCATTTAGTCATATGATTACACAATTACGAGATTTAATTGGTCAGGTGAAACAATCATCTGAACAGATGGCTGCATTTTCGGTTGAGCTTTCGGCAAGTGCAGAACAAACAAGTGAGGCTAGTGAACATATTGCGTCTGTTACGTTAGAGGTGGCAAGCGGCACGGACGATCAGGTTAGAACAATTATAGATACATCAGATGTTGTTAATCAAATGGTACAAGATGTCCAAACAATAGCAAAAAATTCTACTAACGTTTCAGAGGCTGCTATACAAGCTGATCAAATCACAGTGGATGGAAATGACATTATTACAACCGCTGTCCAACAAATGAACGCAATTCAAACTTCTATTAGTAGTCTAAGTAATGTAATTAGTGGTTTAGGTGAGCGTTCGACAGAGATTGGGCAAATCGTTGAAGTCATTACTGGCATTGCAGCACAAACCAATTTACTGGCATTAAATGCAGCAATTGAAGCGGCGAGAGCAGGAGAACACGGAAAGGGCTTTGCAGTCGTTTCAGAAGAAGTGCGAAAATTGGCCGAAGAATCATCTGGGTCAGCACAGAGAATCTCTGAGTTAATTACAGGAATTCAAACGGAAACGAATAGAGCGTTAGACTCTATGCATTTCACAACAAATGAAGTGGTAACAGGTATTAACAATGTGAACATCGCAGGTGAAGCCTTTAAAAAAATACAACATGCTATTAATGAAGTATCTATGCAAATACAAGGAGTCTCTTCTTCAGTAGAACAAATGGTTACAGGAGTTAATCAAATGACTGAATCCATGGAACAAATCAATACAATTGCCCAAAGCTCTGCAGAAGGAACACAAAATATTTCAGCGGCAACAGAAGAACAGTTAGCCTCCATGCAAGAAATTACCGCATCTACTTCGGCACTTTCTAAAATGGCAGAAGACTTACAAGAAAAAACAAATATGTTCAAAGTATAAACGATGACGTATTGTCATATGGTAAAGACTAAATAGCCTGTTATCTTAGGATAGCGGGTTTTTGTTTTATATCTTATGAGGTTACTCGCGTTTTACATTTTATTTTGTAAACTGAAACATTTATACAACTTAAAAGAGTTAATTATTCGCCTTCGTTTTGAAAATTCGATAAATATTTTCGTGTCATGTTGTACACATTTTTTATTTTTGCTATAGTGTTTGGAAAACTAGGGAAAGGAGGAGCATACCATGATAGGAGTTTTAGATTTAGAACGATTGACAAGTTTATCAAATGAAAAGTGTGAAATTATATTAGGTATGGCTCAAAACCTTCAAATAATAGCTGACCTTTCTCAAGCAGATATTTTTATTGATTGTCTTTTGAAAGAAGATAACGCATCTTTAGTTGTAGCTGAAGCAAAGCCTACTACTATAGCATCTTTGTATAAAAAAAGTATGTTAGGGCAAATAGCATATGAAGAAATGGAGCCGGGTGTTTTATTTAGTTTAAAAACCGGGAAACCAATTTTTGGATCAAGAGGCATTACAGAAGAGCACGGAATAATGCAACAAGATATTGTTCCTATAAAAGATTCGCATGGGGAGACCATTGCGGTACTAATTAAGGAAAGAGATATCTCACAGGTAGTACAGAACGAAAAAAATATAGAGCACTTTATGAAAGCGACTAATAGTAGAGACAAGCAACGTGTATTTCAAGCTATTGTCGTTCAGGAAATCCATCATCGTGTTAAAAATAATTTACAGGTTATTTCCAGTTTGTTGCGATTACAAATGCAACATACTCAATCGGAAGAAGTAGCTGAAGTATTTCACGACAGTATATCCCGTATTTCAAGTATGGCTTTGGTTCATGATTATTTGGCCAAGAGTGGAATTGATGAAGCAGATATTAACCTTTTAATACAGCAAATTTCTACCTTGCTAGTTTCCTCGTCTATTATTCCTGGCCAACAGATTACTGTGTCTGTTGAAGGGGAATCGGTATTCTGTCCTTCAGATAAAGCAACAGCTATTGCACTCATTGTTAATGAGTTAGTTCAAAATAGCATTAAGCATGCTTTTCCTTCACAAAATTATGGGGATATTGATATAAATTTGAGGAGACGAAAACAAATGGTTACTATTACAGTAACGGATGATGGATGTGGAATTGGTGATTCTTTTTCTTTAGGCGATATGTCATCTTTAGGATTACAGCTTGTAGATATGTTAGTTGAAGAGAGGCTGCAAGGGGTTCTTTCATTTCCTCTATCTAACAAAGGGACAAAAGTTTCAATAACTTTTCCGATAGTAGCTACCGAAGTTTAACTAATACTAGATATTACTGACTGTTCCAAATAAATCTTCAGTAACAATTTTAATTGATACTTTGTTTCGTTAATAGAGTTGTTATTGTTTTCGAACTATTTACAAAATATTTGATAGTAGTGTAGAATGAATTAAAATAATAACTAGGCAAAGGCGCCTTTCACTTATCCCCGAAGAAAATTTCTTCAGGGATAAGTGAAAGCGCTTTTTTTTTTCGTTTGATTGCAACATATAAAAAGGGGTGTTAAATGATGAAATTGTCTTGTGTGGTAAAAGGAACTCATTATACGTTTTCGTCGGTAAGGGAGGTACTTGCAAAAGCGAGTGAAGCGAAGTCTGGGGATGTGATGGCACGTGTAGCAGCGGAATCATCGCTTGAGCGCATGGCAGCAAAAGTTGTACTTAGTGAGATGCAGCTGAAAGAAATTTATGAGAATCCGGTTATTCCGTATGAGATCGATGAAGTAACACGCTTGATTTATGATGATATTAGCGACACGATTTACAAAGATATAAAAAGTTGGACAGTCGGTGAATTAAGAAATTATATTTTGTCATCTAGTACAGGTACGGATCAATTATTGAAACTTTCAAGGGGACTAACAAGTGAAATGATATCAGCTGTTGCCAAGCTGATGTCAAGCATTGATCTAGTCCTTGCTTCGCAGAAAATGAAATATCAAGCACATTGTAATACTACAATTGGAGAGCCTGGCCGCTTAGCATTTCGATGTCAGCCCAACCATCCAAATGATGTTCCAGAAGGTATTTTGTATTCAATAAAGGAAGGGTTGTCCTACGGAGCAGGTGATGCAGTTATAGGTATCAATCCGAATGTGGATACGGTTGAGTCCGTCAAAAAACTTTTGACACTTTCACATGAATTTATTGAGAAATGGCAAATTCCAACACAAAATTGTGTTTTGGCTCATATAACAACACAGATCGAAGCTTTAAAGCAGGGGGCACCTATCGCACTGATGTTTCAAAGTTTAGCAGGTACACAAAAAGGTAATGAAGCATTTGGTATATCCAAAAAAATTCTTGATGAAGGCTATGAGATGATGGCTCGATATGGTACATCTACAGGCCCAAACTTTATGTATTTTGAAACAGGACAGGGTTCGGAAGTATCTTTAAATGCTGACTTTGGGGTAGATATGCAAACGCTTGAATCAAGAAGTTACGGTTATGCACGTCACTGGAAGCCTTTCATGGTGAATACCGTTTCTGGCTTTATTGGACCGGAGACACTTTATGATGGACGCCAATTAATTAGAGCGGATCTTGAAGACGGATTTATGGGGAAATTGCATGGCTTACCAATGGGGATTGCTCCAACGTATACAAATCATATGGATGCCGATCAAAATGATCAGGAAGTTGCCGGTATCATAACGGCAGTGGCAGGAGCGAATTTTTATATGGGAGTACCAGGTGGAGATGATGTCATGTTGAATTATCAAGATACAAGCTATCACGATGATGCTAGTTTGCGTGAGATCCTAGGCTTACGACCACTTCGGGAATTTGAAAAATGGATGGAGAATATGGGCCTAATGGAAAATGGAAGGTTGACAAAACGTGCAGGAGATTTATCAATTTTTGATTGAGGAGGGAGGCGCAAAATGGATATTCAAGAAATTATTCAAAGGGTAGTAGAAGAAGTGAAGAAAAACATGGATTCGCCAAAAAACGATACCGTTCAAAATAAAGAAGAAATTATAAATTTTCCAGAAGAACGATTAAAAGGGGTAGACGAACCACATAACGCTGCATCTATTGAGCGAGCACAAAGTATTACACCTGCCCGTATTGGTATTGGTCGAACTGGAACTCGTATGTTGACGACAAGCTATTTACAATTTTTAATTGATCATGCAGCTGCACAGGATGCTGTATTAAGAGATGTAAGTGACGATTTTCTTCAAAATATGGATTTACACAAGCTGGAAACAAAAGCTAGTGATATGAAATCTTATTTAATGGATTTAGATGCTGGTCGAAAGTTATCAGATGAGTCTATTAAGTATCTTGAAAAAAACGGGGATAAAGGCAAAGCTGTTCAAATTATTGTTTGTGATGGATTGAGTTCCTCTGCGGTAGAAGCCAATGTAGCTGATTTACTGCCTGCTTTAATACAAGGGCTAAAATTAAAAAATATAAGTGTCGCAAAGCCGTTTTTTATTAAAAGAGGACGTGTATGGGTGCAAGATCAAGTAGCTGCTATTGTTAATTGTGACCTTGTCATTTCATTGATTGGTGAAAGGCCAGGTCTAAATACAGATGAAAGCTTGAGTGCATACATGATTTATCGGCCTACTGAAAAAACAGTTGAAGCCGATCGGACGGTAATTTCAAATATCCATAAAGATGGACTAACTTCAGTTGAAGCTGGTGCCTATTTATCTGATTTGATCGAACAAATGCTTCTTGCTAAGTGTACAGGAGTTTCTTTTGCTCAACAAAGGAATAACAATATGTAATATTCTCCCTGTCCAGAAAGGTTGTGATGTTATGAAAAAACGGATTTTAGTTGCTGAGGACGAACCAATTATCAGACTGGACTTAAAAATGATGCTTCGGAACAATGGCTATGAGGTAGTCGGGGAAGCAGGAGATGGGGATCGAGCAATCGAACTTGCTTTTAAGTTACAACCAGATCTAGTGTTAATGGATATAGAAATGCCAAAACTAAATGGTTTAAAAGCAAGCGAGGTTATTGGTCGTCAGCTAGATATACCAGTGCTGTTGATTACTGCATACAGCCAAAAAGAATTTGTAGAAAAGTCTAGGCAAGATAATATTTTAGGTTATCTAGTTAAACCCGTTTCTGAAGCTAGCTTAATTCCAGCGGTGATCATTGCATTTCAACAAGCTGAGAGGACACAGACGATAAAACAATCTTTACAACTAACACAAGAGCAAATTCATAAGCGAAAGGTTGAGCGAGCTAAAGGCCAACGTAATGGGCAGTAGGCATTTACAATATTCTATAATAAAAGCATGTTACAACAAGTATTACCCATTATTCGACTAATTTCGTTATACACTAGCCATGAAACCGAAAGTGTCATGGAGGGGCTGTTATTATGAACATCCCCTTCTCTTTACTTATCTTTATTTAGCAGACGAAGAGAAAAACGGTTGGTGATTAGTAGTTCAAGTAATCTGTACTAACTGCTCTCAAGTCAAAGTAAAATTCGACTCCATTTTCAGTGTTATTTACGCCGAAGCTACTGTGATGACGTTCCAATATTTGTTTTACAATAGCTAAACCTAAGCCTGAACCACCAAATTCTTTGCTTCTTGATTTTTCTACTCTGTAAAATGGATCCCAAATTTGTTCGATTTCATCATAAGGAATGGAAATATTTTCATTTTTGATTTTGAACATATATTTATTGAAACCCTCTAAATAGACTATTTTGATGTTGATACGGTTATGTTTTGGCGTATATTTTACAGCGTTGACAAATAAGTTGGTAATGACCTGCTCGATTCTTTTTATATCCCCATTTACATAAGCTTCCTCATCAATTTCAAACAGAACTTGCAATCCTTTTTCGTCAGCCATTGTTTTGAATTTATCGTACACCTTTAAAAATGTATGCCATAAGTCAAAGGTGCTTTCAGTAAGCTGATAGATAGGGGACTCAAGTCTCGAAATATCAAGCATTTCTTGTACCATTTCCGTCATTCGATCGACTTCATCCAAAATAACATCACAATATTTCAAGTCGTTTTGCTCATATACTCCGTTTTTTATGCCTTTGATATAACCGTTTATTACGGTTAAAGGGGTCTTTAATTCGTGAGATACGTTGGCAACAAACTCTTTTTCTTTTTCCTTCAATTTCAACTGTAATTCATAATCTTGTGCAAGTTTTTCATTGGCATGGACTAATTCCGTAATTTTCTGTTCTAGGTTGGTAGAAATTTTGTTTAATGCTTTACCCATTTGTCCTAACTCGTCCTTGGACTTAACAATATATTTTTCACTGAAATTTTGATTTGCAATCTGATTCGCGATAGTGCTCATTTTAACTAGAGGCTTTGATAAAGTCTTGGAAAAAATTATTGCTATTAAAATAACGATGATCATCGTAAAAACAAATAAAATAATATAGTACTGATTTAGATTCCCGATAACCTCATCTACAGATTGAAGAGAAGTGACGGCGAATATGACCAAATCTGTTCCTTCCACCTTTTTAGTTAACACCAAATTATTAATGTCTGTCTGTGTGTCCCGTACCGTATATATTTGATTATTGAATGTTTGTTCTTCTTTTCTATTCATCATGACAAACATTTCTTGAATGAGGACATTCTTTTGCGCTGTGAAGGATTTACTTTCAGTTGGTTTAGAAATCACTTTTCCTTCAATTGTAATAGGCTTAGGCTGCTGATTCATCATGTCATTATCATTAGTGAATCCTTCAAAAAATATCGTGGAAATCTCGGTTGGCTCTAAGACTCGAGTACCCATTTTGATTTTCTTCGGAAGGACCAAGGATTCCTTATCATCCATTAGAAGCCCGTCTATGGAGAAGATGTCTTTTTCATTTATTTCTTTATAGTCGATGGATAGAAAATCATCTATGATATTATACTCCTTGTTGTCCTTCGTTCTGACCACGAATTGAGTGTAATTATTGTTTAATGACGAACCGTAATGATGCTGAAGTTGATCATCGATAACCGAAATGATAGCATTGTTATTTTCCGAAATTTGTGTAATGTACTGATTAATAGTGTCAGTTGGCTCATGATTATTAATCTTTGATTCAATTGTACGAGCAAACTCTTCCATGTTTTGCTTTTTCGTATTGATATAGTAAGGTTCGAAGTAAGTCGATTGAAAGACGATTTGGATTATAAATATAGAGGCAAATAATAAAATATGAATTAAAAAAAGCTTATAGGCAATTCCTCTTTTTCGCATTATTCCACCTCAAATTTATACCCTAAACCAAATATGGTTTTAATTAGGTAGGCTTTATGCAGTAAGTTTTTTCTAAGTTTTTTGACTTGCGCATCTACTACTCTTGTATTTCCGAAATAATCATATCCCCATACTTCATTTAATATTTGATCTCTGGATAAGACAATATGCTTGTTTTCCATCAAATATAGTAAAAGATCAAATTGTTTTGGCTCTAATTCAATGGACGTGCCATCTATCCATACTTCACGTGTAAGTTTGTTAATCGTGACTCCTTTTAGCGTCAAGGTTTCTTTGTCTCTATCTTCTTTTTTTACAGTGTAGATTCTATCAAGAAGCACTTTAGATTTAGCTACTAGAATCTCAGGATTGAACGGCTTAGTCATATAATCGTCCACTTTAAATTCATAGCCCATCAACTGATCTTCTATCTCTGAACGTGCTGTCAGCATGATGATAGGAACATCTGATTTTTTTCTAATTCTTCTGCACACGGAGAATCCGTCGATTTCTGGTAGCATGATGTCGAGAATAATTAAATCGACTGTTTCTTCTTCAAACATTTGCAGACCAACCTTACCATCCGTCGCAATTAGGATTTTGTATTCGTGCATTGTAAAATAGTCTGCTATTATATTAGCAATTTTCATTTCATCTTCTATAATTAAAATCGTTCGCTTCATTAAATATCTCCTTATTTAATAAAGCAGGAATCTTCATAGTAAAATTACTTACCGTACGAAGAAAAATGCCTGCTAAATATATGGATTCGTTAATTCATCATTATTTGATATTCTCCGTTTTTTTCCTCATACTTGGCATCAAAGATCAATATATCATCTCTTTGAATCGTCAGTAGTTTGTCCTTAGAGAATTCGATGTCCTTTTTCGGAACATACACAATCGTGTAACCCATTATCGTATTTGGATTCATCTTCGTTGGATCTTCCAAATCTTCCATAGGAGCTTTTGTGAAAAGAGATTTCATTTTGTTAAGTTTTATCCGAGTATCTGAAAGGATAATTTCTCTTGTCGTAGTCTGTATTTCTGCCGGATTCCCTTTATATTGATATTCCACTATCATTTCCTCATACATAGCTGAGGAGTTTTGGATTGTCACAGGGATTCTGACTGCTACATACTGGTTATCCTTCTGTTTGGATACTATATCATCTACATAAGATTTTAGCTTACTATTATAAGAATTGTAATAATCTTCGTTAGCTTTTTTTATATTTTGATGCTCTTCAGCTTTTTTGCCACCAAATTCGGATTTCAACAATCCTAAAGGAGAAGCTGTTAATATTGTTTTGTCATTAAGGTTTAATTCAACTGCAGAAGCAATTGCTAAAGCTCCGATATCATAAAATTCTCGGCCCTTCATCAAGAGTACTTCTTCTTGATCTTGATCAGCTGGAATAAAATTATCTATAATATTTTGTGCAGTCAACTCATTTAATTCTTTTACAGATGCCTCTGGATGTTTAATCATCTGATATGCTTTTGACTCTAGATAAGTAGCCATTCCTTCCATATTATCATAGCCATCTTGCTCCTTATTCTTCTTGTTACTATTTAAATAAAATTCATAAAAATATACCGCTTGTTGAATCTGATCGATTTTTTCATCTTTATTCTTAGATTCAATTGCTTTTTTTAGGTATTGGTACATTTCATTTCGATAATATCTACTTTCGATATCTTCGGGATATGTTTCAGCTCTTGTACCAAGACCTTCCACAGATTCTCCTGACTGAAGCAGAATATGAATTCCTTCATGCACAATAAACTTAAACACAATTTCATATGCGTTCTCATCTGCGCCAGAAATTATGTCTGACGCAAATTCAAGGTTAAATACATAGGTAGGGTGATCGTTGAATGTCGTGAGTTGGAAGGGCATGACCAACAATTGGGTATCCTTAATGGAATCCGTACTGTATTCGATCACTTCGTCTTTAGGTCCAATATCGGTTTTCTGGTTGTTAATTAAATAGGCCATTTTGTTAGAAGGATTCAACAATAATATTTGCTTATCCTCATTATTGAACGATGGCCATAGCTTGCTTGCATCGTCTATCAAAATCTTTTTAATATCTTTCACTAATTCAGGTGTTATTTCTCTAATTTTTTTACTATTTTCAATAGGGTTGCTGTCCAACGTTTCTTCGTTCGACTTCTGGGATTCTTCAACCGGCTTTTCGGTCGTTTCTTGATTATTGTTGCTGCATGCTGTCAATATCGTTATGATCAAAATCATGAACAATAAACGTACTGTTTTTAACATAATTATCATCCTTCTTTCAATAATTAATCCTGTTTAAGCAGTTGAATCGGATTCAACTTTGCTGCTTGGTTAGCTGGAATCATACATGCCAACACATTAATTACGATCCCAAATCCTATAGTTAGCAGTACTGTCAATACATCTATATGTAACAGCTCGAAATGAATTTTAGCTTCTAGTGTACGGTTTAAAATAACCTGAACCACAATGCCTAGCACTGTACCATTGATAGAAGCCATGCCTCCCAATAAAATTGCTTCCGAAAAGAAGATCCAGCGAACTTCTCTGTTTCTACCGCCAATTGCTTTGAACAAACCAATTTCTTTTCTTCGCTCTAAAACACTAATATAAAGAATAATTCCTACCATAATAGAGGAAATCAATAGAATTAGCATAGAAACCCCAGTAATAGCAAGCTGTATATTTTTAAATGTTTTAGTTAACTCTTTCAATACGTTTTCAGGTGTTGTAATGGTATAGTTTTGCTTAAACTGGTTGACAACTGATTCGATTGAGCTTTTATCATCGACATACACTTCATAGTTGTTAGTCGTTATTTCTGAATCTTTTCCGATAAATCTTGAACGTTTAACAACCTCTGTGTGGAAATCGTATGGCATATATGAATATTCTTTTCCAATAAAAGATTGTTCTGTAATTGCAGAAATTTTCAGCTTTTGTGTGTCCCATCTAGAGGGATAACTCGTAATTTCGTCCATGGACAGAAATTTAATAGTAATCTCTTTACCGATTAATTCTTCCAGCTTGCCGCCTTCCTTTAGCAGTTTTTTTGCTGTGCTTTCTGACAAGGCAATTCCGTGCTCCTCATCTTTTGGAAGTTGGCCGTATAATACCTTCGGCAAGGCGTATTCGTTTCTATTTTTTTCTTTATGCAAAGGCTTGACATCAAAGCTGATAATATCCGGCTTTTTCTCAATTCTTGCCGATAGCTCGAATTCAGGTTGCACTAATTTGATATGCTCATTTTTCTTGAGTTCATAATAATCGGAACTAACCATATAATCTTGTTCTTTTTTAAAATCTAGCTTTTTACTGTCTATTACTTTATCGGATGAATACTGTATATAGTTGTCTATTCCGCTCCCAAACGCCAGAGCCAGTAAAAATCCACAAATCCCCATAGAAATGCCTATCGATACAAGGAAATATCGCCACCTTTTTTCCTTAATCCTATGATAAGAAAGTCTAAATGCTGATTTCAGTTGAAAAGCACGTTTCCGTGATGGTTCTTCCGGTATCTCCATTTGAACAGAATCCCGTTTACTTTGTTTCCTGTCCTCGATGATCTCTCCATCTTTAACTCGAACGATTCTTGAAGCTTGCTCAGCAACCGCCTCATCGTGGGTGACTACAACGACCAAGCGGCCTTGCTCAGAAATTCTTTTTAATAAATCAATTATTTCTTGAGAGGTTTGGGAATCTAAGGCACCGGTAGGTTCATCAGCCAAAATGATGTTTGGCGACTTGACCAACGCTCTTGCAATCGCAACTCTTTGCTGCTGTCCTCCCGACAATTCATTAGCCTTTTGGTGAATCGCTTTTTCCAGGCCGACCTCTTGAAGAGCTTGTACACATTTTTGGTGAGCTTCCTTTTTCTCATATGAGCTCATAGCTAAAGCCAACTCTACATTTTCCAATACTGTCAGGTGAGGAATCAGGTGAAAATGTTGAAACACAAATCCGACGTTATCTTTACGATAATCAGAATACTGATGATCATTAAACGTTGACATAGGTGTTTCATTAATATACACCTCACCCGAATCTGGCTTATCCAGTCCTCCAAGTGTGTTAAGGAGTGTGGATTTTCCAGAGCCAGAAGCTCCTACAATCGCAACGAACTCACCGTGAGCTAACATTAAATTTACATTTTTCAATGCAGGAATTGGGGTCGATTTATCTGGATAATAGGTTTTACTAACATTTCTAATTTCTATCATTGAACCACTCCATCTCTTCTAATTGTTGTCTATGATAATGGTTGGTTATGATGGCCTTATGACTACCTTATGACTTTTTTGTGACTATTGGAAAAGTTTATCGGTGCATGCAAAAGCAAGCAAATGCGCTTGAATGTTACATACTTTTTGTATTGTCATATAAACGTTTACTACATAGACATTTCAAAGAAATTTTCAGATACTATCCAAATGATGATAAAATTGCAAAAAAAAATAATTTAGTGCAACTTTTCCTATTGCTGAAACGAGGATAAGGTGAAAGGTGGGAAGAGATGGACATTGAACAGCTTTATTTGCGCTATATAAACGATATTTATCGGTATTTATATTCCTTATGTAAAAACCCCACACTAGCAGAAGATTTAATGCAGGATACATTTTATAAAGCGCACATTACATTACTTTCTAATACGGTCCAAGACATTAAACCATGGTTATTTAAAGTAGCATATTATACCCATATTGATTACATACGAAGAGAGCACCGTGTGGACCTTACGAATAATCTTGAACGATCAACACATATGACACCTGAAACTATTGCGATAAATGAGGAATCTTTCCATTCGTTAATTTCTTTACTCGATCAGCTATCGCCTTATGAAAAGCAGACAATTATGTTGTGTGATCTGCATGATTGTACTTATGAGCAAGCGTCAAATATTTTAGATTTAAAATTAAATACGCTCAAAAGTCATTTATTGCGTGGTCGAAAAAAGATGAGAATTTTAATAGAAAAGGAGAGACAACAAAATGGATGATTATGAAAAATTAATAGCCAGCTCCAAAGCTGAAATCGCAAATGTAAAAGATCAAAGTAAATTTCAAAAAGCAATTAAAAGAACAATCTTTACGTCAAAATCAAAGTTGATTTTTGCAACTTTAACGATGTTATTATTGATTGTGCCAATTAGTTTTATGTTGACATTAATGTATTACGCCTTCGGTACAAAGTCTACAACATTAATGGAAGTAGCAAGTAAAACGTTGTATGTTACAGAGCCTAATACGACATTAGAAGAAATGGAGTTTGATATGTCCTTTTCACCATTTTCAATGAAGCTTTCTTTTGAGCAATATAAGCGTATAGGAGAGGAAGACTATAAAGCGAATACTTATGATTTACGTTTTTTCCTAGGTAGTTTATCTAAAAAAGAAGTAACAACATCTTTAGAGAGAGTTGCGCCAAAACATCCAACAGAAACTAATCCTTGGTTAATACATCCTGAAAACAGGAATTTGCAGTTGGATACTGGTCGAGAACGGCGGGTGCTTGACGGTTTACCAGATGAAACAGTTGTGGAAGCTTATATTTCGTTTTTTGATCTAATGACAGTTAAAGAGGTTGAAGATGCAATGCCTAATGTCGATGTTGTATGGGCTGCAGTCGATACCGGTGTAGAAAAAACAAATTTAAGCAAAAATGGCGACGTTGTTTCACCAATTGGCTACCCTGTGCAACCTGATAATTCTACTTGGTCACCATTTCGAGATACAGCGTCAAATGAAGAAGTATTTAAAGATATTTTAAAGACAATGGAGAAGCACGAGGAGCTTGCGACAGCTATATCTAGTGCGAAAAATTTAGCTTTGCCGGAGCGTATTGCTTACATTAATAAACATGGCGTAAAGACTTACGGGGTTGTTGTAACAGGACCGAAAAAAGATGTCATTGCATCAGTGGAAAAAATGAATAGTCTTGTACGATATTTAAAAGTAGGTGAGGTGAAATTATGGAACTGGTCACGTTAAAAAGATTTGAAAAGGGATTCGTAACAGCTGGATGGTTTGGCGTCATTTGTGGTTTATGCCTACTTCTAGTACTTAATATTACGCTATTAACAAATATTGATTTAACGTTTAATAACCTCTATTTGTTAATTTATCTGACAGCCCCTCTAAGCGTCCTTGCGTTATTTTCAAAAAAAAGTCGTTCATTAGGGCTATGGGGGTTAAGTATTGTATTATTTATTATGATATTTACAGTGATTTTTTTCGGCTTAGGATGGATAGTAACGCCGTTTCCTTAAAAAACTATGCTTAATGCTCCAATGTCGCAATAGGTCTGGAAAACCAATGAGAGATATGTGTTGAAAAAACTTAAAAGAGAAGGTGGAATTGTTGGCTTAGCGATATTTTCCCCTTCTCTTTAATTTGGCAGCCGTATTACTTATTATAGTGCTCATTTCTATACTGTTTTGGTGTGATGCCAGTGAATTTTTTAAAGATTTTAATGAAATAGCTTTGATCAGTGAAATTTAACAAAGAACCGATATCTAAGATTGGATAATTTGTGAAAGTTAATAGCCTCTTTGCTTCATCAATACGTTGCTGTTGAATATATTCACTGATTGAGATGCCGACTTCCTTTTTAAATAGAGATGATAGATAATTGGGGCTTAAATGGCAAATTTCAGCAAGCTGATCCAATGTAACTTCACGATAGATGTGATTATCAATATAATGCTGACAAGTTGTGATTGTCGCAGAGTATTTATCTTTATTTGATTTAGACACGCGATCGGTAAAGTCGTAGATGGCTTCCTCCATTAAGGAAAGTATTGATAATAAGTTACCCTGATCCTCAAGTTTTTGGATATAAAAATCACTTAACGTAAATGCTGTTTCTTCATTTAAACCACCTTCAATGGCTGCACGACAAATAAGAGCAATTCCTGTTATCATCAGATTCTGTACACTTCTTATGTGACTCTGTTTAGACAGTACGCCTAGTTCAGTTTCTCCGACAATTGAGTAGTTAATCAGCTCATTTAATTTCTCCTTACGTCCATTTTTAACATAGTCTAACAATATTTTTTCATAATAGAGATTTGTATGGACACTAAAATTTCTTCTTGCATTTGAAAGTTCCAGAATCGAATTTTCCTCTTGGGTAATAATTGGTTTTAATTCTTGGTTGTTATGTATAACCAGCGATTTGTTTAATTTTTCTCGATATATAAAATAGTAAACGAATAAACTAATTGTTAAAAATTGTTGGTAATGGAGAAAAGGTATAGGTGGATCGTCATTATAGAAACTTTTTTTATTTGTATCAGACATTTCTGAAGAAAAGGCTGGGCCTACTATGATTGAACCTAAAAATTGCTGACCCATCTTCAAATTAATATAGAAAAAATTAAAATCAGCGTTAGAGAAAAAAATTGGGAAATCACTTGGAGTAGTATGATATGGATATGCTCGAATGTGATCGATTAAGGAAGCATAATGTGAATTTTGTTGGAAATTTTTTGAAGTGCACTCGAAAACAATTTCTCCAAATTGATTGATATAAAAAACAGAAAGATTATGTGTTTCATATATTAGCTGACAGATATATTGAAGATCGACTGAGGAGATTTTCATCTTTCTAACCCCATTTCTATTTTTGATAATAAAAATGAAACAGTAATATTTTTGACTAAATACAATGAGAAAATACTATTTTGTGTAGAATAATACAATAAAAATCGTTAATTTGGCAATAAAATAGACAGTGTATTAATTATTTCAAGGGGGAATCGAGTATGAATCTTTTAAATAAAATTGCAGTAGTAACTGGAGCGGGAAGTGGTATTGGCAGAGCCAGCAGTATTAAACTTGCTAATAATGGAGCAAAAGTTGTAGTTGTTGATTTCAACAAAGAAACAGGTGAAGAAACTTTAAGCATGATTAAAGAGCAGGGTGGCGAAGGTATCTTCGTTCAAGCCGATGTATCGAAAAGTGAAGATGTACAGAACTATGTAAATACTGCGATTGAAACATTTGGACGCATCGATGTATTTTTCAATAATGCAGGAGTTATTCAAAAAATTTCACCACTTACAGAAATTGAGGATGCTGAATATGATCGTATTATGTCCATCAATGTAAAAGGCGTATTTCTTGGCTTAAAACATGTTTTGAAAGTAATGGAAGGTCAAGGAAGTGGTTCGATCATTAATACAGCTTCAACAGCAGGCGTTCGAAGCGAGCATAGTATGGCTGCATATTCTGCAAGTAAACATGCTGTCGTTGGTTTGACTAAATCAGCTTCGTTAGAATACGTTAAAAAAGGCATTCGCATTAATGCTATTTGTCCAGGTGGTGTTCAAACAGCATTAACAAATAGTGTAACGGAAATGTTTGAAACAAATGGCTATGTTCCAGATGAACTCCCAAATATGAGAATGGGTCGTTATGCAGCACCAGAAGAGTTAGCAGAGATGGTTGCTTTCTTAGCATCTGAACGCGCTAGCTATATGACAGGATCAATAGTTCTAGTTGATGGTGGTTTAACTTTATAATAGTTCAAAAAGAAAAATCCCGAATATTGTCCGTTATTCGGGATTTTCTTTTCTAACCTTGTATTTTTAATTTGTCCTAAAGAAGTTTTTATCATTATAATGTAAATTTTTTTAACTCTTCAGACAATGTATTCGTCATTTCTTGAAGTTCTGCCACCTTTGCACTAATTTTTTGGAATGATCCTAACTGCTCTTGAGTAGAAGCGGATATTTCTTCTGTTCCTGCAGCGGTTTCTTCCGTAATAGCTGAAATGTTTTCAATGGCACTGTTCATTTGCTGGCTCATTTCGCTTGTTTGCTCCATATCCTTCGTAAGGTGCTGTAACTGATCATTCATGTCTAAAACATGAGTTGCAATTGCCTCGAATGACTTTTCTGTATCGGTCATCGATTGTAATTGCTCTGTTGAAAGCTGATGTCCGTGCTCTGCCGTAGAAAGAATGATCGAAATGCCATCTTGTATATGTGTAACCATAGAAGAGATTAAAGAAGTCGCTTTTTCTGTTTCATGAGATAATTTTTTGACTTCCTCCGCTACAATCGCGAAACCTTTTCCGGCTTCTCCAGCCCGTGCCGCTTCGATTGCTGCATTTAATGCTAAAAGATTTGTTTGATCAGCAATCGTGTGAACTGCATTAGCAGCACCTTCAATTTCTGTTGTGAATTGAGAGAATTGAGTAACTGCCTCTTTGATGTTAATCGAAGTGGATGAAATATCCTGCGCGATAGTGGATTGCTTTTCTAATGAACTACGACCAGTTTGAACAGCAGATAGTGCCTGGTTTCCGTTTACTGCTGATTGTTCACTTGTCTGCTGAACAGTAGTAAATTGATCTGCCATCGTATTCATAAGGATAACAGTTGACTGGATATCTTCTGAAATAGTTAAGCTTCCCTTTGCCAATTCGTCGGTTGATGTAGCAATTTGTTTGCTGCCTTCGTTAACGCTTTCAATATAGCTTGTGACATCTTTTGTAAATAGGCCAACATTTTTACCTACATTATCAATGGATTGTACAGTGCTTTTTAAACTAACAATCATTTTGGAAAAGTTCTCAGTCAGTTGATCAACTTCATTTCGACTGTCTTTCTTATAGGGAAGGGAAGCAGTGTCAATTGTCAAATTCCCAGCAGCCACCAATTGTGCACAATCTACGATACGGTTAATCGGATTTGTAATTCTCTTCGTTGCGACATAAGAAAAAATGATGGTAGCAATAATTAGAAGGATACTTCCTATTATTGTTGTTGTAGTAATAAAAGAAATTTTTTGCTTCGCTAAATCATTCATTTCTTTATACCATTCATTTGTTTCTTTTTTCAGTAGATACATATCGTTCAATATACCGGATATTCTTATTGCTTGTTTTTTTATCTCAGCGCGATTGTAAGCAAGAAATCCTGCCTCTGAAGCTTTTGCTAACTCGTCGTATTTACCCTCAATTTTTTTGATGATTGCTTTATGCTCAGATATTTTTGCAATTGTTGAGAGTTTTTCTAAATTTGCCTTCGTTTCTTTTAAAATTGAAAGAGCTTCATTTTTATTGGCCTCACTATCTAAATAAGTGTAATTATTTAATGATTGGCTCGCTACAACTAAACTTTGTTCAAGTTCTTTCACTGCCAGTAATAGTTCTGTATCATCTTGTGCAGTTGTTTGTAAATCAAATGTTTGAACGATAATAAAAACAATCATAGCCATTGCGAGGACAATTGGAATAAGTATGTTCATAAATAATTTTTTTCGTAGTGTCACTGGCTGTTCCCCTTTTCTGCAGTAACTTTTATTTTACCCGAGACAATATCTTCTTTTGCTTTTTCAATGGCCTTCTGTTGCTCAGGCGTAAGTTTAATAATACGTATATCCGCAAGGCCCACACCATTATCAGCTAGACCGAATGACAACGATTTGTCTGAAATTTTTCCGTCCTCAACTAATGTTTTAGCAATTTTAAAAACAGCTTGGTCGACATTTTTTAACATAGATGTCACGACAGTTTTTTCTGCAATATAAAATTGATCTATATCAACTCCAGCCGCATAAATGCCCATTTCTTCAGCTTTTTTTATGGCGCCAAAGCCTGTGAAGCCCGCTGCATGATAAATAAAATCTACACCATTTTTTATGTATCGTTCTGCGATTGCGGCACCTGCCTCGGTATCATCAAATGAGCCAGCATATTCACTAATAATTTCGATATTTGGATTATAATATTTAGCTCCCTCAATAAAGCCGTTTTCAAAGTGATGGATAACCGGAACATCTGCACCACCAATAAATCCTATTTTTCCAGTTTTACTCGTCATTGCAGCAACCATTCCAAGTAAAAAGCTCCCTTCCTGCTCTTTAAAGGTTATGGAAGTGATATTGGCAACATCTGATTGCCCATCAATCAGGACGAATTGTTGATCAGGATATTTCTTCGCAGTCTTTTCCAATGCTTCCTGTACAGAGAAGCCAAGACCAATAATGACGTTATACTTTTCTGCGACTAGTTCTTCAAGCTTCTCTTCATACTTACCATCAGGCGCCTCTTTATAATCAAACAAAATACCTAGCTCATCTCGTGCTTTCTCAAGCCCTTTAAAAGCTGAGTCATTAAATGATTCATCACCAAGCCCTGCGTCGGAGAGTAAGATACCAATTTTATAATTATCTTTCACTTTTTCTGGTGAAGCTGTTGAACAGCCTGCTATTAATAAAACGATTAGACAAAAGCCAATCATTAATTTTTTCAATATGAGTACCTCCAATTGTATGTATTATTTATATCGGTAAAAGTTTTTCTAAGTCAGATGTCAGACGACGTTTTTGTTTTACCATTAAATATTATCAAACTTTTTACAATTTACTACAGGGAAATGGGTTCAAATCATCCTCACAAATTTTAAATCACTAGTTATTTAGTTGGTTATCTGATGGATTATCTCTATATTTATAGTGAAAAAGATGAAAATATCGCGATATAAGTACTATTGGCATATTAAAAAAGCCTCGCAAAGAGTTTGCGAGGCCCATTGTTTAAATTAAACTGCACCAAATAATTTCAATACATTTATTATTATAATTCCTACAATGCCGAAGTCTGAATCGCCAAATGTAGTTCCCTCGTAGCCGATATCACCCATAAAGATAAGTAGAATCGCGGGGATAAAGCTAATAATTAATCCGTTGGCAAATGCTCCTACCATGGCACCGATTCTACCACCAGTTGCATTACCAAATACTCCTGCAGCCGCACCCGTGAAGAAATGTGGTACAAGCCCAGGTACAATCACTTTTAGCCCTATGAGGGGAAGTATAAACATAGATACTAGGCCTGCCACAAAGCTAAACAGGAAACCGATAATCACTGCATTTGGAGCGAATGGAAAAATTGTTGGGCAGTCTAATGCAGGCTTTGTGTTTGGCACGAGCTTATCTGCAATACCTTTAAAAGCAGGAATTATTTCGGCGATCAGCATCCGCACTCCAGCCAAAATGATATAGACACCAGCGGCAAAGGTAATAGCTTGAATAATGGCAAAGACGATAAAGTTTGAACCGCCAGATAATTGTGCCTCAATATAGGATTGACCTGCGAATAGAGCAACGATAATAAAAAATAGACTCATAGTTAAGGAAACAGCTACAGATGTATCTCTTAAAAAAACTAGAGATTTTGGAACTTTTATGTCTTCCGTCGATTTAGCTTTGTTTCCAAAGAGCTTTCCAATTTTAGCAGATACATAATAACCAACACTGCCAAAATGACCAACGGCAAAATCATCACTGCCGGTTATTTGCCGAACAGTTGGTTGTAAAATGGCAGGGAATACGACCATACATAGACCAAGTATAATGGAGCCAACGATTATAAGAGGTGTGCCACTCATACCACCGACTGAAAGTGATGCTGCGATTAAACATGCCATAAATAATGTATGATGACCAGTTAAAAATATATATTTTAAGGGTGTAAATCTAGCAAATAAAATGTTCATAATCATACCGAAAACCATGATCATAGCAGTAGCTGTTCCGAAACTAGTTTGGGCAGCTGCTACAATCGCTTCGTTATTTAGGATAACCCCTTGGACATTAAATGCATGATCAAACATTTTACTAAAGTGATTTAAAGAACCAATTAAAACGGTTGCACCTGCACCGAGAATAACAAAGCCCATAACCGTTTTTAACGTACCAGAAAGAACTGTTGAAGCTGACTTTTTTTGGATTAATAAACCGACAAAAGCGAATAGGCCGACTAATATAGCTGGTGTTCCTAAAATGTCATTCATAATAACATCTAACATATTAACACCTCATCCTATCCAATTTTTAATGAAGTTCAATTCAATCAGTTATAGCAGAGATTTAAGCTTTAATTTAATTTCTGAAATACTCATCATATTAACTATACTAACGATGTGACCTCTCTCTTCGGGTAATTGATTGACAATATCCTCTGCACCAATATAAATATCCGCTTTTTCTGCCTTGGCAGATGCTAAATCTGTATGAGTTACTTCTGCAACTTTTCCAAGTTCAGTTAACGCTTTTTTTACATTCAATTCCATAATAAAGCTACTACCTAAGCCATTCCCGCACACTACTAAAATTTTCATCAAGGTTACTCCTTCGCCACAATTTGTTGAATTTCTTTAATAATATCGTCTTTATGCTGGCAGGCGATGATGCTGTCAATTTGATTTGGTTCTTGCAAAATCTTTGTTAAGTCAGCTAAAGCCTGCAGATGCGACACACTATCGGTCGCAGCTAAGACAATAATTAAGAAAACAGGCATTTCTGGTCCAAACATAACAGGCTTTTGTAAGCTTAATAGGCTCATAGCTAGTTCGTTAACTCCTTCTGTATGCCGAGCATGTGGAATCGCTACTTTTGGTGTAATGACTACATAAGGTCCGTGTTTTTCAATGGAATGAATCATTGCCTCAATATAGCGTTTTTCGATTTTATTGTCCTTTAATAGTGGGTTAGCAGCTAAATGAATAGCTTCCTGCCAAGTATTTACAAAATTTGCAAGTTGTATAGTATCTTTTGTCAGTAACTCAGTTAACAAGTACAACCCTCCCTTCGTAGGGATAAACAGCCCCCATTCCATGTTATTATTGCTGACTATGGAATTATGTCATATGAGGATATTTTTTGTTTGGAAAAATCAAAAAATGAAGTTTTTACATTAAAATTCATTTTGCTGTTTAGACAAGATTTAGGATGAAAATGCTGAATCTTTCTATCTTAAGTGTCGCACGGTGGAAGTTCTATTTGATCAAAAGTTCAATATGATGAGCAATTACTTTAAAATTCATTCGCGAAGTTTTGGGAAACTTTAGCGCATTGTTCTTTTTGGTGTGAAGTAGAATAGAAGGTAAATAAAACAAAGAAAAATTTGTTCTAACTTTTTTAATTTAGCTTACACTTACTATAGGACGAACTTAGTGTTGAACAAGGGAGGAAATGACATAGCGAAAAAAATGGGAATTGTCGCGCTACTTATATTCGGTGTTTATGTGCTGTGTATGTATTGGTATATATTCCACAGCGGTGGTGGTACAATACCACGAGCGATGCAGGGGACAGCTGCAGATCCAATGATGTTTATGTCTGAAAAGGAACTATACTTAAGTGGTGAATATTCTAAAATACGGAACTTCCTATTCTTTGTTGCTACACCTTTGGAATGGTTAATCTATTTCATGATATTAACTATGGGTGTATCACGTTATTTCGAAAAAGTTGCGACATCACAAACAAAATGGAAGCTGTTACAAAATGCAAGTTACTTATTCTTATTATCACTTTTACTATATGTTGTACTATTTCCACTCAATTTTTATCGTTACAATTTAAGTAAAACGTATGGAATTAGTACACAAGGATTTTCGTCATGGATGCGAGATGGCATTCTTGATTTTTGGGTCAACTTTGGCATGAGTTTTATTATCGTGACTGTCCTTTATTGGCTCATCAAAAAAAGTGCCAAAAGATGGTGGCTATATGCATGGTTTCTAACGATTCCATTTACAATATTTGTTATGTTCATTCAACCTGTAGTCATCGATCCTTTGTATAATGATTTTTATCCGTTAAAAAATAAAGAGCTAGAGGCGAAAATTTTGTCAATTGCTTCACAGGCGAATATACCAGCAGAGCACGTATATGAAGTCAATATGGCAGAAAAAACAAATGCCTTAAATGCCTATGTAACGGGGATTGGCAGTAATTCGAGAATTGTGCTATGGGATACAACTTTAAATCGTTTAACGGATAATGAAATATTATTTATCATGGCACATGAAATGGGACACTATGTTGAAAAGCATATTTATTTTGGCATTGCTGGGTATCTTCTGTTGACATTGATAGGCTTATGGCTGACAGCGAAATGTTTGAGGTGGTTGATTGGACGTTACGGACAGGTATTAAAAATTAAAAAGGTCGGTGACATAGGTTCTTATCCATTGTTTTTACTCCTAACATCTGTTTTATTATTTGCTTCAAGCCCTCTGTCGAACTATGTTTCAAGGTATCAAGAAACGAGAGCAGATCAATATGCGATTTCACTGACGGGTGATCGAGAATCTGCAGTTACTGCATTCCAGAAGCTAACGATATCTGGTTTAAGTGAGGTAAATCCACAGTTACTCGTAAAGTGGTTCCGTTATACACATCCGCCAATGCTTGAACGTATTTATAAGGTAGCGGAGAAAGTAGAAGAGAATAAAGATGAGCCGTTAAAAGAAGTACCGATAAAAGAGGAGCAGAAAAAAGAATATCAGAAGAAATAAATATCGTTGTTTTAACTACGTTAGTGCAATACTCCAGGTTTTTTGAACGAATAACTTGGGTATTCTAAGGGAAAGAAGTATAAAACTCGTTCGTAAATGATAGGGGAATTGTTATGCGAAATATTGTCGTTATTACACTTTCATCGATATTAGTCGCCCTTGCCTATAATCTTTTGTTAATTCCACATGAGATTTTAAGTGGAGGATTAAGCGGGATTGCTATCATGCTTGGTATTATTACACCCTTGAATACAGGGGTTTTAAATTTACTATTGAATTTGCCGTTGCTTATTATAGGGGTCTTGAAGCTAGGGAAGCGGTTCATTGGATATACCATTCTTTCAGTAGTGGTCTTGTCAGTAAGCTTGTATATTATTCCGGTTTATAAAGCTACACAAGATCCAATTCTTGCCTCATTATTTGGTGGTGTTATTGTGGGCTTAGGGTTGGGTATGATTTTTCGTGCGGCAGGTTCTTCTGGTGGTTTTGATATTATAGCGATGCTGCTAAGCCGCAAACGAGATTTTCCACTTGGTACATTAATCTCTGCGATGAATGGTATCGTTGTAGCTATCTCCGGATTCGTTTTTAGCTGGGATGCGGCATTACTGACGCTCGTATCAATTTATGCTACTGGGAAGGTTGTCGACACTATTCATACGAGTCATATTAAATTGACAATGATGATTATTACGAGCAAGGGCGAGGAAGTAAAACAGCAGTTACTGGAAAAGCTTCATAGAGGTGTAACTATAATGGATGCGAAGGGTGCTTATTCAGGCGAAGGGCGAAAAGTTTTAATTACCGTCATTACACGCTATCAGCTTGCTGATGTTAAAGGTATGATCAAGGAAGCGGATGCCAAAGCCTTTGTCAATATATTACAAACTACCGAGGTCATCGGCGTGTTTGATAGAGGTATAAAGTAATGGATGTCCTGTAATAACGAGTTATGGCTGACGCTCAGCTTTCTCATTGCTGCTAAGAGGCTCAGTAGATGATTTAAAATAAATATATATTTCCTCTTCACACGTTATTGATTACAATTAAAGTAATCGAACGTGTGTTTTTTTTATTTTGATATGAAATGGGGTTAAATAATGAACAAAGAAACAATTCACGCATTATGCCTAAAGCTTCATGGAACAACGCATGATTACAAAGAAGAATGGCAAGCGGATCGCTATCATATTGGTGGTAAAATGTATGGGATGATGGGCGGAGACGCGACTGGAAGACCGGTACTTACATTAAAATGCGAACCAAATCGGGCTGAAGAGTTGAGAGAAGCCTATGAAGGTATTATTCCAGGCTACTATATGAATAAAAC
Source organism: Lysinibacillus sp. NPDC094177 (assembly GCF_050279145.1). NCBI lineage: Bacteria > Bacillati > Bacillota > Bacilli > Caryophanales > Bacillaceae > Lysinibacillus > Lysinibacillus sp. NPDC094177. The sequence goes on from NZ_JBNNTW010000007.1 coordinate 189,058, forward strand.
ACACTGGAACTCAATCTATATGGATGTAGATGACGTGCCTATTGAGTTAGTCGAAAATTTAATCAAGCATTCGTATGAGCTAGTTTTCGGAAAGCTAACAAAAAAAGCTCAGCAGGAAATTAAGAAATGAAGTGAGAGGACGAACCCACGCAAAGAAGTGGGGTTGGCCGGCGAAGAAATATACTCGGGTGCAACTGCTTGGGTTAACCAAAGAACTGATCAGGTACAAGGGAAAAGTGTTCGGGTCAGCCAAAGAACTGCTCTAGTGCAACTGGTTTTGTTCTACCTACGAAAAGGAATACCCGGAAGCAGTGAATCCCCCCTCGAAATAAAACAATATATGAAATTAAAAAAGAATCTGCAAGTTTCTCCATTTAAATCGCGGAGAAAACAGATTCTTTTTTTGTAGCTCCCATGCTTTACCTAGTTATATCCACGTTCATCAAATGGCTGAAGCTTGTCGATCCATTTTTGTTCCAGCTTTTCTAGCTCTTTTTTGGCATCGAAATAGCCTTCTTCTTTTTTCTTCAAATATTCCACAACTTCAATATCGAAGGCATCCTTGCCGAATGTGTTGTAATCGGCTTGTAGCTCTTTATTAGTATGTGTATTTGTTTTTAACATAAATTGAAAGCCATTTAAGCGTTTTAAATTATTGAAGCTGCCAACAAACACTTTACTATTTTGTTTATTGGTCATTGTAAAAACACCAGCTTCGATTTTTATTTCTTTATACATTTCTTTTAATTCTTTTTTATGGTCCATCGGAAATCCTTCTTTCTTATTTTTTTATCCAGTAAGCACTGCCATCCTCTTGTCGATCCATGAAGCCGTATTCGATTAAATAGCGACGTATTTGCACATAGTCCTCATATATCGGTTGAATCATTTCGTTTAATTCTTTTTCTGAATACAGTTTTTTTTCATCGAAAAGCTTTGTGATTGCACGGAGTACCACAATTTTATGTTTTTCACGTTTTGGGAAGCGGACAAGCTCTTTACCAATACCGTTTGGAAAGTACTTTTCAAGTAATTGTTGCTCTTCAGAAATCGTAATATTATAACGATCGTCGACCATCGTAGCTGTTTTGTGAATGGGTACAAAGCTATCTTCCTTTTGGTCCTGTTCTTTTAATAGCTCCATCATCGCAAGAAAAGTTTTCGCTTGTCGTTCCTTTTCTTTAAGGGTAAAGCGATGGTGACGTATCGTTGTTGCACTACCAATTTCCAGCTCTTCTTTAATTTCTTGATCGGTTTTTCCTTCATAAAATAAGCGTAAAATATGACTTTGATGATCAGTTAGTCCTGTCATTTTTTTATTAAGGCCATTTAAATAATGAAATACAGATTGATGAGCAGCAGTAATATGATGTTGCATAAATTTTTCTGCCTCGTAGAGAATGCCTTCATGTGGATAAATAATACCCTTTTCAATCTTTTCCCCGCAAAGCAAACAAGTAAAGTGTGTTGCTTCATCGTAGTAGCCCTTTTTTATGTCATGGATTGAAGCTTGCCAGAATAATTCATTTACATCCATTGGATATCCTCCTAAAAAACAAACGATAAAACGTATTGTTTGCTTATTTACTATTAAAATAACAAATTGTTTGAGTAAAATCAATAAAAAACACATCGTTTTATAAACGATGTGCGAAAGTGTTTATTTATTTTTCTTTTTAAAAATAATGATAGATAAGATTGCTAGCACAATAATTGTTGCGACAATAATGATAATGCTTGTTGAGGTACTTAGTATATTTCCATGAAGGTCATAGACAATACCATACATTTTTTTGTATTCTTCTACTTGTGAAGCAGGCGCACCTTCGAAAACCTTGGAAATTGAGCTCTCCATAAAAGCATTGCGTAATAGTAAAGTTGTATGACTGATAGGGAAATACATAATAAGGTTTTGAGCAAAGCTTGGAAGTGCACCAACAGGTACATAAACGCCACATAAGAAACCGAGTGCTGTACCGACGATTGTACTGAGAGTTGAAAATGAATGTTGGGTATTAGCAAGTAACACAAGGAAGAGATTAAAAACACTGGCAAGTAACACAGATAAAAATAATAAGCCTACTACTTTCATGAAATCCCCAAAGCTTAGTAGTTCACCGCCAGTTGAAACGATAAAAATTTCACAGCCAATAAGGGCTATAATGGAAAAGATACAGCCAATGATCAAGGCATTCAATACATAGCTAAATTGGATAGTTGCTCGCGAGATAGGCGCTGTTAGAAAATCAGCTTGTGCTTTTGATTCAAGGTCCCTAACAGCAATGCCATACGCAGCAAGTGTAGAAGAAACAGCGATCATAGAGAGTAAACCAGCGACGATCCACTCATTGACCATTGTTACCAACTCTGGGGTAGCCTTTGTCACTTCTTCAATTGCATTTACTTGCATTTTTTGAAGAAATACTGCGTAAAGGATAATGACAATAACGACAGAAAGTAACGAATAGAAGACTTGTGTTTTATCACGTCTAAAAACCTTGTTATTTCGTTGTACTAAGCTAAATAATGCTTCCATTAAGCTGCACCTCCCTCGGCCATAATATGAAGAAAGACATCATCCATAGTACCTTTGATTACTTCAAATGAAGCAATAAGCGACTCCGCTTTTTTTAATAGCGTTAAAGCATGAAGTGTCGATTCGACTCGGATGGAGAAAATACCTAGATTTTCTGTATAGGAGATGGCATTTTCCTCGAGCCACTGTATCCCTTCAGAACTATTATGAAAAACCATTGCCATTGAATCATAGGCGTATTTTGTTTTAAGTTCATCAGGTGTACCTTCAGCAACAATTTCTCCTTCTTTTAAGACGATGACTTGATGAGCGACTGCCGCTTCCTCCATATAATGTGTTGTTAAAAAAACAGTCATGTTTGTCTCTAGCTGAAGTTGTTTAATTGCTTGCCAAACGAATTGACGCGTTTGTGGATCAAGCCCAGTCGTCGGTTCATCTAAAAACAATATATTTGGTCGATGGATAAGGGCTCGAGCAATATCAGCACGCCTTTTTTGACCACCTGATAACGTTCCGTATCTGCGCTTTTCGATATCTTCTAAATGCAAGTATGTTGAAACGAATTGATAATTATCGGTCAATTGTTTTTTCGATAAGCCATATGTTTTACCACGGTGAAGTATATTTTCCCGCACTGTTAATCGTTCATCTAGTAAACTTTGCTGGAATACTACACCAATGGATTTTCGAATTTCCGCATTGTCATTGCTTGCATCAAGTGTATAGCCATTAATTTTTACAGTACCGCTTGATTTTTTTAATAATGTACAGAGTATTTCAATGGTCGTTGATTTCCCTGCACCATTCGCACCTAAAAAGGCGAAGAGGGAGCCTTGCTTAACTGTAAATGAAATACCCTTTACGGCCTGATGATCGCCATATTGCTTACATAGATTTTCAACTTGTATAGCAAAAGTCATGTGGTTTATTCCTTTCTTTTTTGAATTTCATAATTGATTTTTTCAATATCATTTTTTTGAAGTACATAAAGGATGCACCAAACTATTAAGTAAATAATAGCTTCACTTATAAGAACATACTTAATGCCAGAATGTTCAAACCAACGCCCGAAATAGCCTGCAATCATAACGCACAGAGTAACTGCAATTAAATGTAGAATAAGCTGAATAATAAAAGGTAAACGCTCGATATCAAAAATGATGGACAGCAAACCAATTACAGCTCCAAGTATGGCTGCGATGATAATTTGTTCAAGTAATTCCGATCCTGACATTACAGCGTTATTAGATATGACGCTTAATGTTACTAAAACGTAGGAAGAGCTTAGTGATATGAGTAGTCCGATAATCATCATGCGAATAAATTTCATATTATGAGTCCCTCCCAATACCTAAGTGGTGTTTTAATTCTTTTAAATATTTGCGACTAACATGGACGGACACATCGTTTTCTAATATCAGTTCTGTTGTACCGATTTTCCCCATCTGAATAGAGGCAATTTTATTAATGTTAACGAGTGTCGATTTACTGACTCGGGCAAAGTCTTTCGCTAATTGTGCTTCCAGCTCATACAATTTACGCTTCGTTTCGAATTCCTGTTCCTCTGTCTGCAAAAATACTTTTGCACCCTCTGCGTAAATGGAGTAAATATCTGAAATTTTTAGCATATGAATTTCCTGTTGAAAGTAGCCATCTAACATTGTCGTTTGTGAAGTTTGTAGTTGCTTCATCAGTCGCTCAATTTGCTCGTTATATTCCTTTGCATGTATATGAACCTCAGTTTCTTCTAATGCACTATTGATTGTTAAATGAATTTTCATTTCATAGGAGGCCTCCTTTACATATCTCCGCTACGGAGAAACACTGAATCAGGTAATAATAATGTAGCATAGAAAATTTTGGCTTGGAGAAAATCTTGGATAAGAGGTTAAATTTTATAGATAAGAGGTTCAATTTTAGCGATATATGACCTTGCAAAAAAGTGATGAAGTAGAAAAACAAGGAGGTTCACGGCATAATAGAATGATACAATCACGAGGGGTTGCTTCTATGTTTATTTTTGACAAGCACATGTTAATTACATTATGTATAGGTTTAACAGGTGCGATTTTATTTAATGTATTACATATTCCGATGCCATGGTTACTTGGAGCTATTGCGGCGGTACTAATTGTTCAGTTATCGACGAAAGTACAATTGAAATGGCATAAATATTTCCGTAATTTTGGTTTAATCGTTGCGGGTTATTCCATTGGTTTTGCATTTACACCCGAAGCGGTGCAGGATATTAAACAATTTATAGGAAGTATGATTGTTTTAAACGTATTATTTATTGTATTGTTTTTTGGTATTAGTTATTTAGTTGCAAAACGTGCAGATTTAGATTTTGCGACCGCATTGACATGCTGTGTACCTGGTGGCATGTCACAGGTTATTGCCTTTGCCGAGGAGCAGGGGGATATGGATATGGTCGTCATTACGTTCTTCCAAATATTAAGGGTTCTTTTAATTGTCGGCTTTGTGCCATTAATGGTGTCAGGCTCTGGAGGAACGGGTGTAGTTGTCAACGGAGCGTATACATGGAGCCTAATTGGGTTACTTGCTGTGTGTGGAGTAGCAGGGGGGCTAGCGCAAAAGGCAAAAATTCCGACAGGCTATATGCTTGGTCCAGTGTTTTTATTGATGGGCATAAATATAGCAGGGATTGATGTACCGAAATTGCCATTGTCACTACTTCATATTGCGCAACTAATGCTAGGCATTTACATCGGACTTTTATTGAAAAAAGAGGATTTGCATTTATCGAAGAAGCATGTATTTTACGCTTTTGTATCAGCGGGTATTTTTGTTGGCGCAGCTTATGGGTTAACGTTTGTTATGAAGAGTTTTTACAGCCTTGATTTCCGATCAGGCTTTTTAAGTATCGTACCAGGCGGGCTTGATCAAATGGGGATTATCGCCGCTTCTGTTCATGCAAATGTGACAATCGTTACTGCATTTCAGCTATTCCGAGTGCTGGTCGTATCCGTTTTCCTCGTACCGTTTGTTAAAATATTTGTGAGAAAAGTGAAAACATAAAGAGGCTGATGATTTTCTCAGCCTCTTTAAATTAGGAAATAAAAAGATATGAACAAGCTTTAATATTTAAACTGATGGATTAAATCTTGTAGTGTCTCTGCATTATAAGTAAGCTGTGAGGCTGCTGTTTTGATATCCTCCATGGATTCAAGATTTGCTTCTGCAATTTGTGTAACTACTTTTGATTGCTCTCGTGCGTCTACTGCAATTTCAGCCATAATTTGTGTGGAAGCATTAGCTTGTTCGATTCGTGCATAGAGCTCTTCGGCAATACTTGAAACCTCTTGGATTTTATTCGTTACTTGTAAAACCTTGGATGTAATGTCTTCAAAAGCGATACTTGTTGTATGAACAATTTCTGCACTTGAAGCGGCTTCCTGTTCACTTTGTTGCATATGCTCACTTGCTTCCTTTGTTAGCTGCTGCATCGTATGAATGGTATCAGTAATTTCTGCCGCTGATGTTTTCGATTGTTCCGCTAGTTTACGAACTTCTTCAGCTACAACCGCAAAGCCTTTACCATGTTCTCCAGCACGTGCTGCCTCTATGGATGCATTGAGCGCAAGTAAATTAGTTTGGTCAGCTATTGCGTGAATAACCTCAACAATTTCGCCAATTTTGTTGGCATATGAATCAAGAGACGTGATAGAATTTGCACTGTCTTGCACGGCCGCTGTCATAGCACGCATTTGTACTTGCATCTTCTGCGCCGTCTCCTCACCGTGCTTAGCGGTAACAAAGGCATCAGATGCATAAGATGAAACCTCGCTATTTGTTTCAGTTACTAGTTGAATACCTCCTGCTATATCCTGCATAGCTTCCACATTTTCATTAGCACTATGTTTTTGTGTACTTGCTCCACTCGCTAGGTCTTGCATATTGGCCGTTAAATTTTCAGTTGTTGATGTTGTAGAGCCCGCTGTTGCAGATAATTCAGCTGATGAGGCAGATACTTGATTTGCTGTTTTATCGACTTGCTGCATCATTTTACGTAATGTGGCGAGCATAGCATTGAAGGAATTTGCGAGTTCACCGATTTCATCCTTAGACTTGACAACAAGCTCCTGTGTTAAATCACCCTTCCCAGCTGAAATTGTTTCGAGTTGAGTGTTTAAATGCTTTAAAGGCTTAACAATCCCTCGTACGAATAAAATACCTGCAAAAACAGCGATAATGGCTGCAATAATTGTAAGGAAACCCATTTTAAGTAGCATTTTTTGAGCCACTGCATCAATTTCAGAAGAAGGCACTCCTGCAAATATCATACCAATTGTTTCCCCACTCGCATTTTTAATGGGCTCATATTTTGTTAAATAGGGTTCGCCGACAACTTCAGCTGTACCTGTATAACTTTTACCTTGCGTTAACACAGTTTCTACTACTTTAGGATCAGCGGTTGTCCCAATCGCACGCTTTCCATCCACTACAATATTTGTATTAATACGTGTATCATGAGCAAAAATAGTAATTGCTGCTTGAGATAATTCACCTAATTTATCAATGATAGCTGTTTCGTTAGCTACTTTAGCATCTCCCTTGTAAAGATCCCCATTTTTTAAATGCCATTTGCCTGGCAATGTTTGATCCAAATTATGTACGCTTAAATCAAAAATTTGAGTGAGACGAGTATTATATTCTGCTTGCAATGTTGTTTTCATTTCGTTTGTATTGACTAGACCGATTGCAATAATTACGAATGCAATGATTGCGACAATTAATAAGCTCATTTTGTTTTGCATACTTAATTTTTTCATAAATGTTCCTCCGTATTTTTACCCTCATAAATATAAAGTAAGACTAATATATCATGAATATTTATCGTATATTCGCGTAAAAATGACTAAATAACGAATTAATTTAGGAAAACATTTCTATTTTTATATTAGTTTATGGCTAGTGGCGATTTTCGTATATTCATAAAAATTTGAAAGTATAAATTTTTTTCTTTTCCAAATTTCCTGAATTATGGTATTATATATTTAACTATGATGAACGGAGGTGAAAAGGAATGAATAAAAACGCTACGAAAACATGTGTAAAAGTGGATACAGCTATGTATTTTGCACGTGTGATTACTTTCGATTTTGCGAACAACGGGATAGGTCTGTCCATTTTTAAGCAAAATCAAATATCAAACGTAGCGGATTAACCATTCTTTTTCACAAACTAATGAGGAAAAGACTGCTTGTTAATCGAGCAGTCTTTTTTTGTGTCTATAGATGTTTTTCGCACGTTTCATGGAGGAAAAAACGATGCAAATTAAAGCTGAACAAATACAAAAAATTATTGGTGGAAATATTTTATTTGAAGGGCTTCAATTAGAAGTAAATACAGGAGAGCATGTTGCTATTGTTGGCGTGAACGGCAGCGGGAAAACGACTTTATTACAGTTATTAGCTGGTTTGGATATGCCAGATAAGGGACGAATCATAAAAAGCAAGGAAGCGACGATTGGTTATTTACATCAAATTCCACATTATCCTATGTTCTCTGTGAAGGAAGTTCTAGAGGAAGCATTTGCGGAAATCTATGCATTAAAGGCAAAAATGACAAAGCTTGAGCAGGAAATGCAGTTAGCTGTAACAGATAAGGTGCTCCAGCAATATGGTCATGTGCAGGAACAGTTTATGTTGCAGGGCGGCTATGAAATTGATGCACAATTAGCGATGATTGCAAATGGTCTAGGTATTACACCTTTGCTTGAGCAGCCCTTTAGTAGCTTAAGCGGTGGGGAGAAAACGAAGGTGATGCTTGGGCAAATCCTTTTAAGTAATCCTACTATTTTGCTATTAGATGAACCGACGAATCATTTAGATATGCAGGCAATTGAATGGCTAGAATATTATGTCCGAAACTTTGCAGGAATTGTTATTGTAGTATCACATGATCGTCATTTTATGAATCAAATGGCTCAAAAAATAATTGAAATTGAAGATGGAGAAGCATTTACGTATATTGGCAATTACGATGCATTTGTTGAACAAAAGGAAGCTAAGCTTGAACAGCAATTTGCTCAATATGAAGAACAACAAAAGAAAATTAAAAAAATGCAGGAAACAATTAAGCGCCTAAGGCAATGGGCAAATGAAGCGAATCCGCCAAATGCTGGCTTACATCGACGTGCTAAAAGTATGGAAAAAGCACTAGCACGGATAGAGCGTGTGAAGAAGCCCTCAACGAAAAAGAAAATGAATTTAGCCTTAATGATGGCTGAACGTAGTGGTAAAGAGGTTGTACAAATGAAGGGTATTAGCCATGCATTTGAGAAACCATTATTTAAGGAAAGTAATTTAGCGGTTTACTTCGGAGAACGATTGGCGATTGTGGGTGGTAATGGAAGTGGAAAATCAACTTTATTAAAAATGATGTTAGGTGAGGTTGAACCTAATGAAGGTGCTTGTCATGTCGGCAACAGTGTAAAAATTGGCTACCTTTCACAGCAATTTGAGCATAAAAATCCTGCTATTCGTTTAATAGATGCCTTCCGTGAGAGCGTCTCTGTGTCAGAGGCTGAAGCACGCCATATTCTTGCTCAGTTTTTATTTTATGGCTATGACGTTTTTAAAAAAGTGAAGGATTTAAGTGGCGGTGAAAAGATGCGCTTACGTCTAGCACAGTTAATGCATGAGGATATTAATTTATTGATGCTGGATGAGCCAACCAATCATTTAGACATTGAAGCGAGAGAGGTATTGGAGGATACACTGGAGTCCTTTGAAGGGACCATTATTGGCGTCTCACATGACCGTTATTTTTTACAAAAGATATTTACAAAAGTTGCATGGATTGAGCATGAAGCGATTCAAGTATTTGAAGGTGATTATGAATGGGCAAGACAAAAACGCTTAGAAATAGTAAAAGAACCAGTTATAAAAGAAGTGACTGAAAAGTCCTATGCTGCTAAAAAAGAGATTCCGATTGAAGAACAAATTGAAAAGCTCGAAATGAAATTAAAAGAGCCCACACTTGCTAAGGAGCAACGTCAAAAGCTTGAACAGCAGTTAGAGGATTTATATGAAAGCTGGATTGAGGGAGGAACAGAGCATGCATAAAATTGAGCACATCATGCAGTTAGATATTGATTATATTAAAAGTTTTAGTGAGATGGAAACATGTCACGAAGGAGTATTATTTTATAATAAGGAAATGCCAACATATTACGACGCTAATCATGCACACATTTGGAAGAAGATTACCGAGCCAGATATGTTTTTAAAGAAAATAAAAAATTTTTATCAGTCAAAATCTCTCATCCCAAGATTGTATTTATACAACTTGGAAGAAAATCAGTCATGCATAGAAGTGTTAGAGAATCATGGCTTTCAACATGAAAGTTTTACTGATGACGTACAGTGTTGGAATGGTGAATACTCGCAATTATCACATAATCCAGCCATGCAAATTGAACTTGTAACAGATGCCAATATGGAGGAAGCATTAGCTGTAGAAATGAGCATTTCTACATTTGGGGAGCCTGCATTAATTAAACAAGCTTTTGAGCAAACATATCATTCACCACAGTTTACGTATTATTTATTAAGATTAGATGGCAAAGCTTGCTGTACTGCTAATATTTTTGTCTCAGGAAATCAAGGGAGAGTTGAGAGTGTAGCCACACTTGAAAGCCATCGAGGACGAGGATTGATTGGATATATTCTGCAGCATATTCAGCAAGAGTCGATAAAGCAGGGGTTAGAATACCTCTGGATTTTGCCTATCAATGAGCAGGTTGCCAAGGTCTATGACAAGGCAAATTTCAAATCAGTAGGTAAAATAAAATCAATTCATGCCTTTACTGAAGGAAAAAGCATAAATCAAATACGACAAGATTCCTAATTAGGATGAAAGAAAAAAATTTCGCTATACTCCAGAGGGACAGCAATCCTTATAGGAGCATAACGAAATTTTTTTTTTATTAAAAGCTGGAACGTTATTTGCCAATTGTTATTACATTTTGCATGAATGGTTGGATGTTTTAAAATGGAATAGGAGCGCCACTTATTTTTGCTATGAATGGTTAGAAGTGGTCAGAGGTAGGAGCAATTTTATTGGGGCTAATATTGCTTATTTTAGTCGTAGAGTATGTTTCAAACCGTATACGAACAAAGCTTGTCAGAGGATAAAGTGGTAAAAATCTTTATTATGATAAAAGAAGCAATCCTGAATAGTATCGACTATTCGGGATTTTTGAATTATTGTTCAAAAGAAGGATTTTCAATCTTTAAAAGTTTTTTACTTGAAAAAATTGCGTATTCGATTTATTGTCTTTAGAGATACTTGTTTAATGGACTTGGAGGATATGGAATGCACGGAATTTATATACGCTATAATGTCACAGATGAAACCCCAGTAGCACAATGGCCCAAAAAAATGGATGCATTTGCGTATGTTCAACGAGGAAAGCCACAACAAGACAATGACAACTTGCTGTCGATGGAAGAGCTAAAAAGCCATGCCATTCGCTATATTAAAAGTTTAAAAGACAATGCAAGTGATCATTTAGTAGAGCAACGCAATGGTGAAATTGAGCACTTTGATCGACGCTATATGGAATCTTTAAAGCTAAAGGAAAGCATCGATTCACAGCTTATTAATCTAGAAGAAATTCGTTTACTGTTACAGTTAATGAATGTATTGAATTTATCTCATGGTTTCGGAGAAAATGCTGGAAAGCTACTACGTCAAATTACCCCATATGCAAAAGAGGTAGAGCACCCAACATTCCAAACAACTCGTGTTGAGCGACACTTTTATTCTGAACTAATTGAACAAATTGAAGTGGTATATGCACGAATTATGCGTCAACACAACCCATCAACAACTGAAATGCAGCATTCAGAAAAGATATGGACAGCAGTTTGTGAGCAAGCCATTGAAAAGGTAGAATCGCGCATCGAACGCTTGTCTTCTATCAAATTAAAGCATGAGAAAAATTTGCTAGAGTTTAGTCAATTAAAACAGCAAAATATGGAGGCAAAGGAACGCCTAGATATTGCTGTCAATGATCTTGATGTAATTTTAAATGTACTAGAATCTTAAGAAAAGCATGTCTGCCGATTGGTGCTTCCAAGTAAAGCCCATTCGGTGACATGCTTTTTATTTTTGTAGATCGAAATAGATGGATAGTAACATAACGTGGGGGTGATTTCCGTTCCTCTATCGCTAATCCCCATGGAGTCGCCCAGCCTCCGCGCCAATCAACTAATATTATGGTAAATGTTTTAATAAATGTCATCCCAACTTTTGGTGATGAACTGTATTTATTGTTTTGATTTTTCCTCTAATCGCTCTTGCTTTGATTGACGATAAACACGTAGTAAATCAAGCGCAAGAAATAGTACGATAATATAAAAAATAGGACTGTTAAAGGATAGACCTAATTGTGACTGACCACCAAGCAATGTTAGTACAACCCAAAGACCGACTGTATATACTGTTAAGCCAACATAGGCTTTTTTTGAAAGCTTTTTATATCTACCCTTTTCTGTCGCGATTTGCACGATCACAAGAGCTATTAATATAAGTAGGATGATTTTTTTAGACAGTGTTCCTGCTATGGTAGTGTGTGGGAAAAAATCATTGACGAATAGTAAGGTGAAAAATACAAGAATACAAAAATTTAAAATGGTTGAAAGCCTCATGCAATATCTCCTTAGTTGCCATTATTCCTTTTATTGTAACATGGCTAATAATAAATTAAGAAGTTTACTATTTCAAAATCTATCATTTGAAAATTAAGAAAATGTGAAAAATTACGAAACTTTTTGTAGGTTGCATCCGTATAGTAGGTAATACAATGAAAAGGGGTGAACAACTTGACGCTATTTGGCTATTCACTCGAGCAAATATTTTTAGTGGGATTAATATTTGGGGGCCTTGCAACTCTTTTATTCACGTTTTTTAGTGATGCTGTCGAGGGCATTGGAGAGGGGCTACCGATTTTAAATCCAAGTGTCATTCTATCTTTCATTACGTTGATGTCAGCAACAGGATTTATTCTGGAAAAATTAGCCTTCTTACCTAGTGCTTGGAACATTGTTGCTGCTTGTATCATCGGAGTTATTTTAAGTGCCCTATTTTATTTATTTGTTCTTGTTCCACTACGATCGGCCGATGTTTCTTTAGCTTATACGGAAGAATCGCTTGGTGGTCAGCTAGGAAAGGTTATTGTTCCAATCCCGACTGACGGTTTTGGAGAGGTAGTTATTGAAACGACTAGCGGAATGATTTCGAAGCGAGCAACAGGATTTGACAATGAGGCTATCGATTACGATACGACGGTACTTGTTGTAGAAGTGAAAGAAGGAACGCTTTTTGTGAGATCTTATGATAAGAAATTTTTATAAAGGAGCGATATTTATATGTCTATGGAGATTTTAATTGTTATAGGAATTGTAGCCTTTGTTTTAATCGCACTAGTTGCACTGTATGTGACAAAGTATCGTACAGCGGGTCCTGATGAAGCACTGATTGTGACAGGTAGTTATCTTGGCTCAAAAAATGTACATAAAGATGAGTCAGGGAACCGTATAAAAATTATTCGTGGTGGCGGTACATTCGTATTCCCAATTTTCCAACAAGCACAGCCATTAAGCTTATTATCAAGTAAGCTTGATGTGACAACGCCTGAAGTGTATACGGAACAAGGTGTACCGGTTATGGCTGATGGTACAGCTATCATTAAAATCGGTGGTTCTATTTCTGAAATTGCGACAGCAGCGGAGCAGTTTTTAGGGAAGCAAAAGGAAGAGCGTGAAAATGAGGCGCGTGAAGTGTTAGAAGGTCATTTACGTTCAATCTTAGGTTCAATGACGGTTGAGGAAATTTATAAAAATCGTGATAAATTCTCTCAGGAAGTACAACGTGTTGCATCTCAAGACTTGGCGAAGATGGGTCTGACAATCGTTTCCTTTACGATTAAAGATGTACGTGATAAAAATGGTTACTTAGAATCGCTTGGTAAACCTCGTATTGCACAAGTTAAACGTGATGCGGATATTGCTACTGCAGATGCTGAGAAGGAAACACGTATTAAGCGTGCTGAAGCATCGAAAGAAGCACAAAAGGCAGAGCTTGAACGTGCAACGGAAATTGCAGAAGCAGAAAAAGAAAATCAATTAAAGGTAGCAGAATTCCGTCGAGAGCAAGATATTGCAAAAGCTCGTGCAGACCAAGCGTATGAACTAGAAACTGCACGTGCAAAGCAGGAAGTAACAGAGCAGGAAATGCAAATTCGCATTATTGAACGTCAAAAGCAAATTGAGTTAGAAGAAAAAGAGATTTTACGTCGTGAGAAGCAATACGATTCAGAAGTTAAGAAAAAGGCTGATGCTGATCGTTATGCTATCGAGCAAAACGCAGCTGCAGCAAAAATGCGTGAGCTAGCGCAGGCAGATGCGGAGAAATACCGTATCGAATCATTAGCACAAGCAGAAGCGGAGAAAATTCGTTTGGATGGTCTTGCGAAAGCAGATGCTGAGCGTGCAAAAGGGGAAACAGATGCGGATATTATTCGTCTTCGAGGTCTGGCAGAAGCCGAGGCAAAACGTAAAATTGCGGAAGCCTTCGAATACTATGGTCAAGCAGCTGTCCTTGATATGATTGTACGTATGATGCCTGAATATGCGAAAGAGCTTGCGAGTCCACTTGGCAATATCGATAAAATTACTGTTGTTGATACTGGCAGTGGGGAAGGAAGCGGTGGTGCCAATAAAGTAACTGCCTACGCAACTAATTTAATGTCTACATTACAGGAATCGTTGAAGGAAACTTCAGGGATTGATGTTAAGGAACTTATCGAAAGCTATGCAGGTAAGCATACATTACGTCCTGAGCTAGAGCAAATAGCAGTAGGTTTAGGAAAGCGAGCACCAGCTACAGTCAATGAAACGCAAGACGAAATAAAAGAAACTGTAGAACAATAATAGAGATAGCCGCCTGATATGTGATATCAGGCGGCTATTTTTGAGTAACTTCTATTTTTCCTTAATTTGTTTCCACTCGCTAGCGAGCATACCATAAGCAACATGGTCAACATAATGATCGTAAAGCCATTCGGCTGCACGAATCGTTCCTTCTTTTGTAAAGCCTAATCGCTCAGGGATGGCACGGCTCTTTGCGTTACCTACAGCTGCACGAATTTCTACCTTATTGAGCTGTAAATCCCCAAAAGCATATTGTAATAATGCTTGTACGGTCTTCGTCATAATACCATGTCCTTGAGCGCCTTCACTAAGCCAATACCCAATAGCAGCAATTTTATTGCTATGATTGATCGTATTAAAGCCAGCAATGCCTACTATTTCATTTCGAAAAATGATGACAAGAGAAAGGCTACTTTTAGCTTTGTATCCTTTTATACAGCCTTCTATATAGGCCGTTGTATCGGCTATTTCTTTTGTGAAATCCAACCACGGCAACCATTCACGTAAATATGCTCGTGATGCATCTGTTAAGGCAAATACAGTATTTGCATCTTCTAATTCGACAGTACGTAAAGATAAATCCGGATTAATTGTAATTTTCAATATTTTCCACCTCTTTATTGTTTTAAGGCATCATGCATAAAGCCCTTCATTTCACGACTAAGAACGGTTAATTCCTCAATGATTTCACTAAAATCTTGAACGAGCTGGGCCTGTTCATTCGTTGCGTCATTGACTTGCCCCATATTTTGCTTAAGGTTTTCAAGGTTTCTATTTATATTTCGTAGGGATGCTTCAATGTTTTCCGTGGCGCTAGATGTTTCAAAGGATAGTCCTGCGCTACGATGTTAAAGCCGGCGCCATGCTGACCCGCACGAGCCGCCTCAATAGATGCGTTTAAGCCGAGTAAATTAGTTTGGCGAGAAATACTTTTTATTAAATCTGTTACTTCATTTGTTTTCTCTGAATCTTCAAGAGCGTGCTGTGCCTGTTTGTTGATTTCCTCACTTGTTGCTGCTAATTCCTCGGAATGTGAGGCAATAGTATGTACTTTGTCCTGTAAGCTGTTTACAATGCTATCCATTGTACTCATATAATCCTCGAGTTTAAGCTCATTGTCGATTGGCAGTCCAAATGCCAGGGCACCTACGACTTTACCATTTTCGCGGATTGGAAATGAAAAAGCATTGATGGAAACTCCGTATACATCCTTTGGTATAATGACATCAGCATTTTTTCCATTAAAGGCAATGAAAACATTTTGATCATTTGCATTTACTTTTTGTCCATCTTGATAGCCTGAATCTACACTGTTGCCAGCTAAATATTTTATAACTGTTTCATTTTCTTTCTCAATGACAGCCACGATTGCCTCTTCCTTTAATGCAAGGTGGATATAGGGTGCTGAAAGGGCTAAAGCTTCAATAATTTTCATGAACATTCCTCCAAGTCTGTGCAACGAAAAATAGTTTAGTCATCGGAGCTCATATTGACAATGATTGCTAGATGATTACTTTCACTGTAACACAATAATTGCCAACTCAAAATAGACAAAAAATAAATTTATATATGGAAAATTAGTCCTAATATGTAATGATAGTCGCTGTAAAATTGTCAAATAAAAAAATGTGCGTGACTCTAGAAGCAGAGATGAATTTGTCCATTTGTTGACGGAGTATCGTGTGTTTTGAAGAATATTGTATTAGACTAATAGTAGAATTGGAAGAACGTTAAGGAGAGAGAGAAATGGATTACATTCAAAAGGGGACTAAGACGTTTTATAAAGCAAACTGGGCTTTATTTTTAGCGGGCTTTATTACCTTCGCCAACTTATATGTTTCACAGCCATTATTACCAACATTTGCGAAGGAGTTTCATGTATCACCTGCAGTTGCGAGTTTAACGCTTTCTGTGACAACCTTTGCGTTATCCATCAGCATGATTATTGTTGGTTCATTATCAGAGGCATGGGGCAGGAAATCTTTGATGACGATTTCTGTTTTTGCAGCATCTATTATTACACTTGCACTTGCCTTTTCTCCTAATTTTGAAACGATATTAGTGTTACGTGTTATACAGGGCGTTGTATTTGCAGGATTGCCAGCGATTGCGATGGCTTATTTAGGTGAGGAAATGGATCCAGCTAGTTTAGGTATTGCGATGGGCTTATACATAAGTGGTAATTCGGTAGGTGGCCTTAGTGGACGAGTTATTATAGGGACATTAACGGATCTTTACAATTGGCAGGTGGGGATGATTGTACTGGGTGTCATCAGTCTTATAATTAGCGTGTTATTTATCTGGATGCTACCTAACTCTAAGCATTTTACAGCACGTCCATTGCAGTTCAAATCATTGGCTACATCTCTTTTGCAGCATTTGAAGGATCCATCTATGCTTTGTCTTTTTGGTATTAGCTTTGTATTAATGGGAAGCTTTGTGACCCTTTATAACTACATTGGCTTTAAATTGATGGCACCACCTTATAATTTAAGTGCCACAATTGTTGGTTGGATTTTTGTGATTTACTTAGTGGGTACTTTTAGCTCTGCTTGGTTTGGTAGTCTGGCTGATCAATATGGTCGTCAAAAGATGCTGTTATTGTCCATTGCGATTATGTTTACAGGGGCAATTTTTACTTTAAATGGGCTACTTAGTTTGAAAATTTTAGGGATTACAATCTTTACATTTGGTTTCTTCGCGGCACACTCGATTGCCAGTGGCTGGGTAAGTAAACGAGCCACTCATGATAAAGCGCAAGCGTCTTCACTCTATTTATTTTTTTATTATTTTGGTTCAAGTGTTGGAGGAACAGTAGGGGGGATATATTGGATGCATTACGGCTGGGGAGGCGTTATTGTAATGATTGCTGTATTTTTAGTTATTGCATGCCTATTATCCTTTTTACTGAGGGGTATTATTGCTAAACAGCGCATTGCAGTAGGGCAATAGGGATTGTTTTAATTATCTTGTTCGCATTCATAATAGGTAGTTTGTTTGAGGCACCATTTGATAGTTTTATATTTATGTAAATATAAAATCTTCATCATCTTTTATAAAAATGATTTGTCATAAACTATCTGATAGTATAATGAGTAGACTGGTTATAAAGAGGAGTTGAAAGAATATGTTTACTCGTTATAAAGGATTTACTTTTGTCTTTGCTTTGTTGGCGTTCGCATTTGTTTTGACGGGTTGTGGAGCCGCTAAAGAAAGTGGGCAATCGGAGGGAAATACGGCAAAGAAAGCGGAAGAAAAAGTGGATTATTCATCAAATGTGAAGGAAAATCCAATTGTAACGATTACGATGAACAATGATGAAAAAATTGTAATCGAATTAGAGCCTTCTAAAGCGCCGAATACGGTAGCTAATTTTATTTCCTTAGTTAAAAAAGGTTTTTATGATGGTCTTATTTTCCATCGAGTTGTCCCTGATTTTATGATTCAAGGTGGAGATCCATCGGGTAATGGTACGGGTGGACCAGGCTATTCGATAGAAGGTGAGTTTTCATTAAATGGTTTTAACAATGACTTAAAGCATAAACGTGGTGTCATCTCAATGGCTCGTTCGCAGGATCTGAATTCTGGAGGATCTCAATTTTTCATTATGGTAAAGGATACACCGCAACTTGATGGTCAATATGCTGCTTTTGGAAAAGTGATCGAGGGGATGGAAACAGTAGATGCTATCGCTACTGCTGAACGAGATGGAGAGAAGCCATTAAAAGATCAGCAGATGAAAAAGGTGGAAGTAGATACAAAAGGCTTTGATTACCCAGCTCCAAAGGTACTAAAATAACAGCTGTAAAACTAACTAGTAGGTATATTATGAAAAAAGAAGCATGAGAGATCGATGATGATCTTCCATGCTTCTTTGTATTTATCCCATAATATTGTAGCCTGAGTCGATGTAAATCGTTTCGCCTGTTACACCGCGTGATAAGTGAGAAAGCATCACGATTGTCATATCTGCCACTTCGTCTTGTTGAACATTACGTTTTAATGGAGCTGTTTCTTCAATTTTGTGTAAAATTGTATTGAATGAAGGAACTCCTTTTGCAGCAAGTGTGCGAATCGCTCCAGCTGAGATAGCATTAACGCGAATATTATCTTTGCCGATATCTGCAGCAAGATAGCGCATAGATGCCTCTAATGCAGCTTTCGCTACACCCATAACATTATAGCCATCAAGTACTCGCTCAGCTCCTAAGTAACTCATTGTTACGATAGAACCGCCCTCAGTCATATAAGGATGTGCGGCTTTTGCTGCTGAAATAAGGGAATAGGCGCTAGTATCTTGTGCAAATGCATAGCCATCACGAGTTGTTTCTAAGAAGCGATTGTGTAAATCTTCTGCGTTGGCAAAGGCTACTGAGTGCACGATCCCATGGATTACTCCTACTTTTGTACCGATTTCATCGAAAGCTGCTTTTGTGCTTTCGTCGCTGTTGACATCACATTGTACGATAAGTGAATCGGATTGTCCGATATTCTCTAATTGCTTTTGTAATTTTTTTAATGAACGTTCTTGGCGATATGTGAAAATAACATTTGCACCTACGTCAAATAAACGTTTAGCGATACCCCAAGCAATACTTCGATCGTTTGCCACGCCCATTACGACAATATTCTTATCTTTTAATTGTAATAAATTATCCATCATCTATAAGAACCCCTTTATGAAATAATATCTGTTATTAGTACCAACTACTAAAATCTTATCATACATAAAAAATGGTTGCAATAACAAGATGAAAAGAGTGACCAACTTTACTTTGAAAAGTACAAAAAGATTCGTCTATAGGATGTTAGAGAATGTAGTAGATGTTATTTTTTGTGATACAAGATTTTAAAATAAAGTGGCTCATCGCCAAAAGTTGTGAATGACATTTGTTGATACATCTGCCGGGTATTAGTTGATTGGAGTGAGACTGGGCGACTCCTTGGGGATCAGCGAATAGAGGAACGAAGGCTAAAACCATCACGTCCTGTGATAACGCCTTCGTGATCAACATCGGTGCCGCTGCCGCTTCGCTTTCGCGCAAAAGACATCTGTTGGCCCGAGACCATGCAGCGATAAAAGCGCCCAATCGGAACGGAAATCAACCACTCGTTATGGTGATGAGCCAGAGAATTAACATGTAATCTAATTTTGGTGTTTGTAACGAGGGGATAAAATAAAGGCACCCAGTTAAGGATGCCTTTAAAGATACTAAGACTATTCGAATTTTAATGAGTCGCCATCAAAAGTTTCATCTGCTACTTTGATTGAGTCAGTTGGGCATCCTTCGAAAGCATCTTGCATGTCTTCTAGTAGATCTTCTGGAACTTCAGCAGTTCCCATGTTATCATCTAAAATAACGAAGGCAATACCTTCATCATCATAATCATAAATATCCGGTGCTGCGGCTCCGCAAGCGCCACAAGCGATGCATGTATCTTTATCAACAATTGTGAATTTAGCCATTTTTATATCTCTCCTTTTACATGTTCCTACAAAGCTTCATTCTCATTTTAAAGATGTTTATCTTACATTTCAACATAAATACTATTAAATTGGAGGAATTTGCGTTTATGTTTCATCAAATTTTATTGCAAATCTTTCAAAAACTAAACAACGAACGTACTATTTCTGCTGCTTATCATGTATTAAGAGGAAAGCGCTCAGGCCAGACAATTCAAGACATTGGTCTATTTCAGTTGCATAATTATTTCGGGCTATTACCTAAGCTACCTCGGAAGACATTTGATGAAGCTGTTTCTACATTTTTGCAGTATAGTTGGTTAATTATGCAAGAATCTGGTCATTATTCTATGTACAAGTTAGGTTTACAGCGAGCGGAGCAGTCACCAGATTTTTTATTTGATGGGTGGCATTATAGGGGAAATGAGCATGTATTTTTTGCGAGGCTCTCGTTAATTGTACAAAGTTTATCCTATCAAAGTGCTGGGGTTCGTTCTTTTTCTCCCATTAGTAGGGATACGAATATTCAGTCGTGGGTTCGTACATTTTTAGTCGAGCATAACTATCAAAATGGGCATTTACAGCAGCGATTATTGGAAGAATGTGAACGTGTGCTTTCTGTGTTACCCTTATCTGACGCTAACAAACAGCTTGTCCTCTATCGATTGAGTGGCAATAGTTTACCAGGATGGACGTGGCAGCAGCTTGCTAGTGAACGTAAGGAAACAGTTTTAGATTGTCAATTAGCGTTTATAGAATTGCTACATACATTATTAAATGAAGTTCATCAGACAAAAGATTATCCGTTACTTGGTAAAATGGCGGAGGAATTAAGAGTAAAAGCTTTATTAACAGATTCGGCACAGCAAACAGCACAATTGTATGAACAGGGCTATTCGATTGAACAAATTGTGCAAATAAGGAAACTAAAACAAAGTACAATTGAGGATCATTTGGTAGAATTGGCCATGAATGAACCGAACTTTTCTATTGGTCCATTCGTCTCTTATGAAGAAGCGGAAAAAGTTTGGCAGGCATCGAAACACTATCAAACCAAAAAATTGAAAACATTGCATGAAGTAGTTGAAGGTATGAGTTATTTCCAGTTAAGGCTTGTCCTCGCGAAAGGAGAAGTATAAATGGAACTTGAACAAACGTTAGCAAAGTATTTTGGCTATACAACATTTCGTCCAGGCCAAAAAGAGGTCATTGAAGCAATTCTAGAAGAAAAAGATGTTATTGCTTTATTACCAACAGGAATGGGGAAATCACTTTGCTATCAGTTGCCGGGATATATTTTGCAGAAGCCTATATTAATTGTTTCTCCTTTGCTTTCTCTAATGCAGGATCAGGTGGAGGAGCTAAAACGCTTTGGTGAAAAAAGGGTAGTTGCTTTAAATTCATTTTTAACCATAAGTGAAAAACGATATGTGTTACATTTTTTAGAGCAGTTTCGTTTTATATTTACATCACCAGAGATGCTTTTACAGCAACAAGTCCAGGACAAGCTCTCACAAATGCAGCTAGGTCTTATCGTAGTGGACGAGGCACATTGTATTTCTCAATGGGGCTTTGATTTTCGTCCAGATTATTTACGAATCGGACAATGGTTTTCACAAGAAAATCGTCCACCGGTTTTAGCATTATCAGCCACTGCGACGAATAAAGTAGTTAATGATATACGAGATACATTGTCGCTACAGACACCATTTGAATTTTTATATAATGTGGATCGACCTAATATTCATCTTGGGCGTGTTGTATTTGAGGACAGAGCAGATAAACTGCACTGGATTTTACAGCATGTTAAAGAGACTGCAGGACCGGGTATATTATATATGTCCTCGCGAAAACGTGCTGAACAATATAGCGAAGCGCTTATACAGGCAGGTATACGAGCGGCAGCTTATCATGCTGGCTACGGTGCTGAGGACCGTCAGTTTATTCAGCAACAATTTATTGACGGGGAACTCGACTGGATTGTGGCCACAAATGCTTTTGGAATGGGTATCAATAAGTCAGATATTCGTCAGGTCATCCATGAAACGATGCCTGCTAATGTAGAAAATTACATGCAGGAGATTGGCCGCGCAGGGCGAGATGGTCAACCAGCGCTCGCGATTTTACTTTATAGTGATGGTGACGAGGAATTTGCGAAATTTGTTGTAACAGGCGATTTGCCAACTCCTAGTCATGTCGATCGGTATCAGGAACTACTAAATCAACACATACACCCTTCTCAAATGCTGAAAAATGGAGAGCTGAGTGAGACCGCTTTTCGTGTGCTTGATTACTGGCTACAACAAGAAATGATGGAACAAGTTAAAGTACGTCTAAATCATTTGGCACTAGAAAAATATCGTGCAGTCGATAAAATGCAAAAAATTACTCAGACCAAAGACTGTATTCGGACACAGCTAGTCGGGTATTTTGGGCAAAAATTGTTGAAAAAACCGGAAAACTGTTGTGAAAATTGTGGAATCCATTATGATGAAATCAATAAAGTACGCTTGAAGGAAGAGAAGAAAATAGAAATGATTCCATGGGAAAGTCGGTTAAAGCAACTCTTAATGGGTTTATAGAAGCACATCACCAAAAGTTTGGATGGCACTTCTTAAAACGTATGCCATATATATAAGTTGATTGGAGTGAAGACTGGACGCCCCCAGGAAAGAGGCAGTCGAAACGGAAATCAATCTTACATTATGGTGATATGCCCTTTTTAGACTATAACTGACGGTCATTTACTTTTTTCGCAAAATTCGTCATAATAGAATGATAGAATGCGTAGTAAGGTTGGAGGAAAGGCGAATGAGTAAAGAAGATTATCGCGATAAAATCGAAGAACATCGTCAATCTTTTGAAGAAGAACAAAAAGAACAGCAAGCTTTATCTAGAGTTTCAAGAATGAATAAAAATGGAAATGACAATAAAAAGCCAAAAAATACAAAGCGAAAACCGCCATTAATGACGATTCTTTTTGTAATTTTTATCTTAATTCCATTATCGATATTAGTCTATTTTTTAAAATTCTATGAACCTGGTAAAACAATTGAAGAGGCTGAAAAAAATTCTTCGGATCAAATTGTAGAGATTGACAAGTCAGGGGATAAAACTAAGGTATCTGCATCAACTGACAAAAACAAAGAAGGCGAAAAAGCAGACAAAGAAAACAAAACAAAGGAGCCGTCTAAAAAAGATGCTGAGAAATTAGCAACTGAACAGAAGGCAGCTGAGGAAGCGAAAAAGGCTGAAACAGACAAGAAGGCTGAAGAAGTTAGAAAAGCTGAGCAAGCTAGAATAGCACAGGCAGAATCAGAAACGGCTAGAAAAGCGGAAGAGGCTAAAAAGGCTGAACAAGCACGAAAAGCCGAGGAGGCACGTAAAGCAGAAGAAGCAAAACAATCTGCTAATGCAAGTACCCATACAGTAAAGCAAAATGAAAATCTATATCGTATTGCATTGAATCACTACGGTGATGGAAGTGAAGCGACACTATCGAAAATTCGTGCAGCAAACGGTATGTCTTCTAATAATGTAATGGTTGGGCAAGTTATTAAGTTACCATAAGAAAAGCGGTGTCATTCTTTGGCAATGAAGTTTTTCTAGTATAAAATAATGGACAAACGTTAAAACCAAATATGGTTGAGGCGTACGTCTGATTTAGTAAAAAGACGATTCTTCATTATTACGAATCGTCTTTTTGCTTTCGTAAGGAGATGTGAGGGAATGATTTATATTGGACTATTTGTTTTAGTAGTCATCGCGTTCCTACTTTATATGTTGAAGGTGGCACATGAAAATAATGTTTTACATCATCAATTGCTATTAAAGGGTGAACAGGAAAAGATTCGACTGTTTTTTATTTCGGATACACATTTACGCAAAATTAATCGCCAGATGATTGAGCAGTTAGATGGTCATTTTGATGCTGTTATTATTGGTGGAGATTTTGCAGATGGACGCACACCTATTCAACGTATTCATGACAATCTAAAATTATTAACGCCTTTAGGACCAACTTATTTTGTATGGGGTAATAATGACAGAGAAGTAGGTGAAGAGCGATTACGAAGTATTTTACAGGAACATGGTGTTCAGATCATCGCCAATGATGCTGTATTATTACCTAAAAAAAATCGCTTTTGGCTAAATGCAATTGAAGACACATCTACAATGAAATACAGCTTTGATGAAGCATTTACAAAGGTAGGAGAGAAAGACTTAGTTGTTTTCATCTCACATAACCCTGGTGTTTTTGCAAGAGTCCGTGCAAAATTTAGAGCAGATTTAATGATTGGTGGGCATTTACATGGTGGTCAAATTAGAATTGGCCCATACGGTGTGCATCCGAATGGCTCATATCGAGAGCGTGAAGGTGTGATGACGTTAGTAAGTAACGGCTATGGTACTACATTATTACCTTTCCGACTTGGCGCGAGACCACAGTGTCATATTATTGACATTGAAATTTCGGGTAAATAAACAACCAAAACTCGATAGAAGGCGTATAATGGAAGCTATAAGGAATTATTCGGTAAAAGCCCGATTAATCAATTATGCCTTGGTATAATTGTTGCTGTCGCTTCGCTTTCGCACAGATAAACAATGCGTCCGGAATCGGCTTAGTGCATGCACAAAGAACTCCTTTCCGATTTCCGTGACATCCGCCGGAGGCTTTAACTTATTTCAGAGGTTGTTTGGACACCCGCTGAAAAGTAACTTAAACCCGCATTCATTTCACCGTCTATAGAGGTGGGAGACTTCTTCTGAAAGAAGTTAAAAGTAAAGTATTAGCAAATTGCTGATACAAAGTTGATAGGAGTGTCAAGAAATGCAGCAAGTAGATGCAATTATTGTTGGAGGCGGCCCATGTGGTTTAGCAGCGGCAATAGCCTTGCAAAATATTGGATTAAAGCCAATTGTCATTGAAAAAGGAAATATCGTAAATGCGATTTACAATTACCCTACACATCAAACTTTTTTTAGCACGAGTGAACGTCTAGCTATCGGTGATGTGCCCTTTATTATTGAAGGTCGTAAACCAAAACGAAATCAAGCACTAGTTTATTATCGAGAAGTTTCGCGTTTGAAAGATATTCAAGTAAACCGCTTCGAGAAAGTAAATAGCGTTGTAAAAAATGGAGTGGTATTTACAGTAACGACTAATAAAGGGGTTTATACAACACCTTATGTTGTGATCGCAACAGGTTACTATGACCATCCAAATTATATAAACATTCCAGGCGAGAAATTACCGAAAGTCTTCCATTACTTTAAAGAGGGACATGAATTTTTTGATACTGATGTTATTGTGATAGGTGGAAAAAATTCGGCAGTGGATGCGGCGCTTGAGTTGAATAAGGCTGGAGCTCGAGTCACTGTAGCCTATCGTGGTAGTGAGTATTCACCTAGCATCAAGCCATGGGTTTTACCAGAATTTGAAGGAGTAGTACGAAATGGAGAAGTCCAAATGCATTTCAATACAAATATACTGGAAATCCGTGAGCATGAGGTTGTAGTAGAAATTGATGGTAGCAAGAAAATTTTAAAAAATGATTTTGTTTTTGCGATGACAGGTTATCATCCAGACCATTCATTTATTCGAGCAATGGGTGTCTCTATTGATTATGAAACGGGACGTCCTTTCTTTAATCAGGAAACTATGGAAACGAATGTAGAAGGATTATTCATTGCGGGAGTTATTGCAGCTGGAAATAATGCCAATGAAATTTTTATTGAAAATGGCCGTTTCCATGGCGATTGTATTGCAAAGACAATTGTAGAAAGAGCGAAATAGCAATAGAAGCTGTATAGGCATGTAAGCTTATACAGCTTTTATTAAAGTGACGGATATAGAGCGAAAGCGATGGGGATAAAATCGAAGCGACGGAAAGAAGAGCCGAAGCGACGGAAAGAAGAGCCGAAGCGACGGAAAGAAGAGCCGAAGTGACGGATGGAAAAGCCAAAGCGACGGAAAGAAAAGCTAGAGCGACGGAAGACGCCTGCAGGAAAGCATCCATTCGGAACGGAAATCAACCCCTGTTATGGTGATGAGCAATATTTCTCTAATCGAAGTTGATAAAAAGGTGTGAAAGTATGCTTGGATTATATTGGTTTCTAAGTTATATTGTAGGGAACTTTATGACGGCGTATTTCGTTGGAAAAGCGTATGGTGTTAATTTACAGGAAGAAAGAAGTAAAAACTTAGGGGCTAGAAATGCTGGTAGTGTGATTGGGAAAGGTGCTTTTCTATGGACCTTTTTAGGGGATTCTTTAAAAGGTGTGCTCATTGTTGGTGCAGGTCGTTTATTGCATTTCGAAGAATGGGAAATCGTTTTAGGTGCTAGTTTGGGTATGATTGGTCATATGTTTCCATTTTGGCTTAAGTTTAATGGAGGAAAAGGAGTAGCGACTTTTATAGGTGTAGGTCTGGCATTGTCACCGAGCTTATTTTCTATGATGGTTGTAGGTTCAGCTATTACACTGAGTGTCACTAGAAGTTTAACTCTTAGTATGCTAGGTGGGTTTCTATTTTATGTTGGAACGATTTTTTATATTGATAAATTAATGTTATATTTTCCAATGCTAGTAGCAATGATTTTGATGATTTTTAAGCATATGTCAAATATTAAAGAAGCTTTAGAAAAAAGGAAGTGATTTTATGTATTGGTGTAAAATTGCGCATACAGAAGCGGAGTTTGAGGAAATTGCGCGATTAAATTATGAAACCTTTGTCGAAGAAATTCCACAGCATAAACCCAACCCCGAGAGAAAAAAAGTTGACCGTTTTCATCATGAAAATACATATATTGTTGTTTATAAAGGAATAGAACTAATTGGCATGCTTGCATTTAGAGATCAAAGGCCGTTTTCGATTGATGAAAAGATAGGAAAGGTTGAGCAGTATTTATCAAAGGAAATTAGTACTAAGCTATGTGAAATTCGATTGCTTGCCGTCAAGAGGGCATATAGAACAGGGAGGGTACTACTAAAGTTGACACAGGCATTAACAGCTTTTGCCTACGAAAAAGGTTATTCGGCAGCGGTTATCTCAGGTACTACTCGTGAAGAGAAACTTTATAAGCAAATGGGATTTACCCAATTTGCACCTGCTACAGGGACAGAAGATGCTTTATTTTTACCAATGGTATTAAGGAGACAGCAATTTGAAAAGTCTTTGCAGCAAAGACTTGCGAAGGAGTGCTATACATTTTATCCAGGTCCAGTGAAACAAAGCGAACCATTTATGTATTCTGAGCTTTCTCATCGTTCGTTAGGCTTTCAATCATTATTTGAGCAAATGAGAAATAAGTTGCTTCAATTATCAGAGGCAGAGCATGTAGCTACAATTGTAGGAACAGGGACATTGGCAAATGAAGTAATGCTGGGGCAATTGAAGGCTCAACAATTAGGGTGTGGACTAATTTTAACAAATGGTGAGTTTGGAGAACGTCTTCGAAAACAAGCAGAGAGATGGTCATTAGATTTTGATGTAATCGAGCAAGATTGGGGAAGTTCCTTTGATACAAATATGCTGGACTCTTATTTGCTAAACAGATCTTATCAATGGCTTCTTGTAGTACATGGAGAAACGTCGACTGGTACTTGTAATGATTTAAAGGAAATTTTACAGCTTACTAAGCGTTATAATATAAAGCTTTGCATTGATTGTATTAGTACTTTTGGAGCAATGCCATTTTCTTTAAAAGATTGTTATTTAGCGACTGCGGTGAGTGGAAAAGCAATTGGTGCACTTAGTGGCTTGGCTTTTGTTTTTTCGCAAAACATTGTGAAATCTTCTACGACATTACCTGCTTACCTCGATTTAGCTAATTACCAGCAAGGTGCAATTCCATTTACATTACCAGCAGTACTTGTTGCAAATGTTACTGCAGCATTACAAGCATATCCAGAAAGATATGGACAGCTACAGCAACGCTTTAAAACATTACTGCAGCTACCATTTATGCAATATCAGGTTTCAACTAGACAGTATCCGATGCTAATCACTTTACAACTTCCTAAGGCTTTGGCAAATCTACAGAGAGATTTAAAATTAAATGGTTTTTATGTTCATTCGGATAGTCAATACTTACGTGAAAGAAATTTCATACAGCTGTCTGTTATTCAGCCGGATTTTGAGATAGCAATCAATCATTTACATAATATCTTGGATAATTATAAGCAAATTATAGATGCATAAGCAAAAGGGAATGTCGAATACATTAGCCTTACATGAAAAATTCCTTTAAATCAAGAGGAGTTCCAACTTTGTTGAGCCCAATTAATAATTTTAATCGCGCCTTTTGACCATTAATACCAGTTGCAAATATAGCGCCTAAGTCTTCGAGCATTTTGCCACCACCAACATAGCCGTAGACACCTTCTGCAATACCGTTAAAACAACGGGATACGAGTATGACAGGAATACCGCGCTCTAAAAGACTTTCGATACCTTTAACAACTGTTGGAGGGACGTTGCCTTGTCCAAGGCCTTCTAACACAACGCCATCATATTTACATGCGAGTACTACATCAAGTAAGTCAACCTCCATGCCAGCATATACTTTCAGCATGGCTACTCGTTTTGATAATCCATCGACATCTACATATTGACGGCGGATAGGGGCATGGTGAATCAATATTCTTGATTTTGTAATAAGTCCGATCGGGCCATATTGAGGTGACTGAAAGGTATTTACTGAACTGGTACTTGTTTTTGTAGTGTTAACAGCAAGATGGACCTCGTCATTCATGACAACAAGCACACCTTTCTCACGAGCTTCTTCAGCAACGGCTACACGAACGGCTTCTACCAAATTATAAATACCATCTGCACCAAGTTCGTTTGAGGAGCGCATTGCACCTGTTAAGACAATAGGAATTGATAAATCAGTTGTTAACTCTAAAAAATATGCTGTTTCTTCTAATGTATCAGTACCATGGGTGATAACAACGCCATCAATTTGCTCTTCCGCAACTTTTTCGATAATCAGATTACGTAATTTAAGCATTTCTTTTTGTGT
Source organism: Lysinibacillus sp. NPDC094177 (assembly GCF_050279145.1). Classification (NCBI taxonomy): domain Bacteria; kingdom Bacillati; phylum Bacillota; class Bacilli; order Caryophanales; family Bacillaceae; genus Lysinibacillus; species Lysinibacillus sp. NPDC094177. The sequence continues at coordinate 218,050 of NZ_JBNNTW010000007.1, forward strand.
AATATGTGGTGATGGGAGGTTAAAAGCCTCCATTTCAATAATTGTGGCAAGTGCATCAAGTTTGTTGCTTTCCTTTATTAGAGGATTTTCCTTGTTTGGCATTACTGCACCTTCATCACTCATCGCCATAGAAATTGTTCCACCTGTATGAATTAATAAAATTGTTTTTTTCATAAAAAATATTATCTCCTTTTAAAAAGTTTTATGTCATATCATGGTATAATAATAGCAGTTTATCTTCATGTAACAGATATTTTTTTGTTGAAAACGAAAGCTTGATGGTACAGAAGTTTTCCACCTGAGATATACGAATGTATTATTTGGGTGTCCAACAAACGACCGAAAAAGATAAACTTAGGCTAAGAAATTTTACATCCTACGAAATGCCAAAGTGGTGATCTATAGCCTCGTGAGGATGTCGAATTTTAAATTGTGCTAACATAATTTAAAATCTCAACATAATAATGTCAAGGCGAAAATTGATTTTTTTGAAAGGAGCCGGCATCATGATCATTTTATTATCAGCTGCCATTGCTCCCGGTCTAGCGCTTTTTAGTTACTTCTATTTGCGCAATCAGATGGCAACGGAGCCAAGAAGAACCTTACTTCAAACGTTTTTGTATGGCGCATTTTTAACGTTCCCAATCTTGTTTCTACAATATGTATTAACAGAGGAAGGGGTCTTTCATTATCTTTATCTACAAGATGTAGTATTTTCTAGTGTAGTTGAAGAGTTTTTTAAATGGTTTGTGCTTTTAATCGCAATCTACAATCATGTAGAATTCGATGATCCTTATGATGGCATACTGTATGGTGCAAGTATATCTCTTGGTTTTGCCACGATAGAAAATGTGCTTTATTTATTTTCTTTCGGTTTGAATACTGCATTTATGCGTGCATTATTACCCGTATCAAGTCATGCTTTGTTCGGTGTTGTAATGGGCTATTATTATGGACGTGCCAAGTTTTCAAAGCATGCAAAGACGAAAGAAATGATTGCTATGGCGCTTTGTGCACCGGTAGTATTACACATTTTATATAATACAATTTTATCATTCAAAGGGTATTGGGTATATTTAATGATACCTTTTATGCTATTTTTGTGGTGGTTTGGGCTACGAAAAGTCAAGCTCGCTCACTATCACCTAGTACAACATTTGCATATGCATAAAAAAATATAAAGCGTAGAAATCTAAAAAAGATTTCTGCGCTTTTCTATTTTTTAACTTCTTTCAGCAAAAAACATCTGTAGCTGTTGCTTTGCTTTCGCGCAGATAAAACCATTTTGCTGTCGCTTTGCTTTCGCACAGACAAAAACACGTTGCTGACGCTGCGTTAGCACTACACTCCCGCGCAAAAAACATCTGTTGGCCTAAAGCCTCCGGTGGATGTCATGGAATTGGAAAGGAATTCTTAAATGAAGTTAGCCTAAAATCATCGCATCCATGCGATAACGGCTAACTGAACTGCATCGGTAAAAACGCCACGTCCTGTAGCATTACCGAAATGACCAACATTGTGTCGGCCCACGTGCAGGCCTAAGCACAAAGCCGATTCCAAACGCAATTTTGCTGAGGAAAAATTGATATGTATAAAATGAGTCGTTTGTTTCAAGCTATGAAAAAAAGGAGTGATAATAATGCGTTTAGTAAGCATAGTTTTTGCTTTTATATTGGGGATTAGTATATTTGCTATTCCGCAAAATGATGCCATTGCATTTACCGAGCAACAGATTTCTCGTGGTGCTTATGGAGATGATGTAATTGAGTTACAGGCAAGGCTACAATACTTAGGATATTATAAAAGTAAAATTGATGGCAAATTTGGCTATAACACATATTGGGCTTTACGAATTTTCCAAGAGAAATATGGTTTACCAGTAGATGGAATAGCTGGTGCTAAAACTAAAAAAACTTTATCAGGTAATTCAGATTACGATGAAGGATGGGTTAAAGCTCAATTAAATGCAGGAAATCAATTTACTTATTATGGTGGAGTGCCACTTGAACGGCAAGTGAAAACAAACACTGGCGGCGGTGGTGGTGGAGGTAAAAGTAGTGGTAGTAGTAATAATAATGGGACTAAAACGCAAGTACCTCCAAAATATACTGACAGAGATGTACAGTTAATGGCGAATGCGGTTTATGGTGAAGCTAGGGGAGAGCCTTATGAAGGTCAGGTAGCAGTAGCGGCTGTTATTTTAAATCGTTTGGAAAGCCCCGAATTTCCGAATACTATTTCTGGTATTATTTTCCAACCATTAGCGTTTACTGCGGTGGCAGATGGACAAATTTGGCTTGAACCAAATGAACGTGCAAAAGAAGCAGTTCTTGATGCTATGAATGGATGGGATCCTTCAGAAAATGCACTTTATTATTTTAATCCCAAAACAGCTACAAGTAAGTGGATTTGGTCACGACCACAAATTAAACGAATTGGAGAACACATTTTCTGTTCATAAGAAAGGAGGAAAAAAATGAAAACTATGCTCGTTATACTCACTGCGGCAGTTATTGGCTTAGGGGCATATAGCATTCATATGCACGGAGAAAATGTAAGTTTACAACGTACTGTGCTAGCTCAGTACACAGATAATTTAACGGATGCATCGGAGAAATTATCGCATCTACAAAAAGCTGTTTCACAATCTCTATTGTTTCAGGATGACAATGCCATTCACAATGAGTTAGATTCTGTTTGGCGACTAAGCTCTGACGTTCAATCTTCTATGTCGAATATTCCTATCGGGCAGGAAATGTCGAACGACTGGTTTAGTTATTTAGGGCGCCTAGGAGATGAGGCAAAGAAAACAGCTAAAACAGGTGATTACCAAGCTTGGCGAGAAAAAATGCCACAAGTTTCTACAAATTTACAATCACTTTCAGATGAATGGTCAGCAGCAACGGTAGATTTTTATAAAAACAACGGTAAGATGGATGTCTGGTTAAGACAAGTAGATACTAAGAACCCAAATACAACATTTGATAATGTACAAAAGACATTAAAGGATTACGGCGAAAAGGACTTCCCGCTTACATTAAGTGAATCGGATTGGCAGAAAAAAATAGATCTTAAAGCATTACAAGATTCAGTTATTACTGAAAAAGAAGCATTGGAAAAAGTAAAACAATTATTCCCTATCATAAAAGATGCAACATTTACTGTTACGAGAAGTAGCGATACTGCACCATATCCGTTTTATCATATCCAATTCCACCAAGGTATCCGATTAGGATATGTCGATCTAACAGAAAAGGGTGGGCATTTAATATCCTATTTAGTGGAACGTCCAGTAGATGAAGCAAGGCTATCACAAGATGAAATTATGAAAAAAGCTGAAGAATATGTAAAACGACTCGGAATGAATGATGTTGCATTTGTGGAATCTCGTGAAAACCATCAAGCATGGCATATAACATTTGCACGTGTTCACCCTGGCGATAACGCATTGATTTATGCAGATGGGGTGCAATTAAAACTTGCTAAAGATACAGGCGAGTTACTCGGTGCAAATGCGATGGAATATATTCAGGCAGAGACGATTAAACCACAAACTCCAAAACCAATTGATTGGAAAACTTTCTTCGGTGACGATGTGAAAGTAGAAGAAGTAAGAAATATTTATACAGATAACGGTCAATTTGAACAACGCCTTTGTTATGAGGTAATTGCAGTCCGCGATAAAAACACGCAAGAAACATTCAGAATTGTTATTGACGCTGAAAATCACAATGTTTTAAAAGTGGAATATTTAACGTAATTCAAGAAAAAAACTTGTCCATCACCGAAGATTGGGATGGCATTTGTTGAAACGTATGCCATATGTAAGTTGATTAGAGGAAGAGACACTCCTAGTACGGCCCTTAGTTGGAACGAAAATCAACTCCACGTTATGGTGATGAGCCAAAAAATTACCAGATCATATATAGCCAAAATGGGCATCTCATGCGATAATAAAAGTATATTTGTGTTCGGGGAGATGCTCATGGAAATAAAAATTGGTACACAATTAGATCTTGAACCAACTTATACAGAGCGTGTTGAAAAATTCCGCTGTAAAGTTGTAGAACAAAAAGAAAACATTATTTACATCGACTATCCAATAAATATTGCCACAAAGAAAACAGCTTTTTTAATAGATGGTTCTGAATTTAGAGCGACTTTTCGCACGGAGGATAAACAATCATTTGCTTTCAATACAGAAGTGATTGGGCGTAAAGCTGGTAATATACCTATGATTATGTTGCATTGTCCAAAGGAAGATGAATTTATCAAAATTCAACGCCGCGAATATGTTCGTGTGGAAACGCCTGTAGATGTAGCGATACAGTTTAAAGATTACAAATATCAGCTAGTAACAGCGGATGTTAGCGCAGGTGGTTTAGCAGTTATCTTGAAAGGGGCAATTGCTTTCCAAGATGATGATAATGTTAAGTTAACTCTCGTTTTACCATATGTCAATGGGGATGTAAAATACGTTATCACGGATGCGACGGTTGTTCGTATATTCGAAAAAGATGACAAAAAAATTGCAACTATACAGCTAACAGATACAGATGATGTAGACCAACAACATATTGTTCGTTTCTGCTTTGAACGTCAGTTAATAAATCGTCGTAAAGAAATAAATCCTTTTGATGCTTGATTTTTTTACTATTATTAATAGTCTTCCTAACTCTATTGTGAGTGGCAATTTACATGGATTTTAGCACACATTCAATTCGAGTAGTAATTTGATTTAAGAAGAGGCTGGGACATAACTAGCTTCAATTAGTGAGAAATCCGAATTTGAATTCATTCAAATTCGGATTTCTCTATTTTTTATGTTGTCTCCAGA
>NZ_JBNNTW010000008.1:0-69021 GCF_050279145.1 Lysinibacillus sp. NPDC094177
TTCATTTCCATTTAAGTAACGCTCAACTGCTTGTAATTTATCTTCTACAGTATATTTAGCCATAGAAAAACTGCACCTCCAATTGTTAGATGTGTTTAACAATTGGGGTGCAGTTCAACTTCCTGTGATGAAGTAAGCAGTTTTCTTGTTTATTTATATCAATAAAATTCCTAATAGATAAAGTATGGCATTGAGAGTTTGATTTCCTTTCCGGCCTGGCGCTTTCCTGGGGGTGTCCGATGAGCCGCTTGGGCCTACACGATGTAGGTCACGAAGGCGTTATCACAGGACGTGATGCTTTTAGCCTTCGTTCCTCTGCCTGCTCGCTCCAGGGGTCTCGGGCCAACAGATGTTTTTTGCGCGAAAGCGTAGTGCTAACACAGCGTCAGCAAAGTGTTTTTGTCTGTGCGAAAGCGTAGTGCAACGTAGCGACAGCAACAGCACCGACGTTGGTCACGAAGGCGTTATCACAGGATGTGATGCTCTTAGCCTTTATTCCCCTATCACTGATCCCCAAGGAGTCGCCCAGTCTCCACTCCAATCAAACACTCCGCATAGTGTGTATCTTCTTGCACGTCACTTTAATTTTAGTGACAAAACTACAATAATATTTATACGGCAACAGATATAAATTGCCTTAACTGTTATAAGTCTATTCTGAAGAGTAACGTAGCGACAACAACAACAAAGCGAAGGAAGCTGTTCGGCGCTTCTCACAGGAAGCTTTGCTCTGCGCGAAAGCGAAGCGTCAGCGACAAAGCGAGTAGCCTGGAACGGAAATCGCCCTTCCGAATGGATTTTTTAACATTTTATCCAAATACTAATAACTGCTTAATGAAATTAATAACCTCAAATATCGCCAAAATTAAGATTTAACTTTAAATGACATAATCCTCTGCATATTTAAACTCTGTTAAAATATCACTTGCTCGATTGTGTAACTCGTTAAAGGTATTGGATATCTGTTCAGCAGAAATAGGCTTGCTAAATAAATAGCCCTGTATATAATCGCAATCACCATTAATAAGGAAAGCAAGCTGCTCCACTTCTTCAATTCCTTCAGCAACAACCTTTAATCTCAAATGCTTCGCCATTGATAAAATCATAGAAACGAGCGCTTCATCATTTGGATTATGCTGAATGTTTCGAACGAACGCCCGGTCAATTTTTAAGCAATCAATCGGAAAATCTTTTAAATAAGAAAGCGACGAATACCCTGTCCCAAAGTCATCCACAGCAATCTGGATACCAATTGCCTTTAGTTCATGAAGTAATTGTGTTATTTGATCGATGTTCATCGTCATACTTTCCGTAATTTCTAATTGTAAATATTTTGATTCTAAATTTGTACGTTGTAAAATTTCTTGCACCATATGCACAAAATCTTGCTGGAATAGTTGACCAATAGATAAATTAACAGCTACCTTCATTGGTGGCAAACCTTGCTCTTTCCATGTCTTTGCTTGAGAGCACGCTGTCTCTAAAACCCATTTCCCTAAAGGAATAATTAGCCCAGACTCTTCAGCAACCGGAATAAACAACTCAGGTGAAACAAATCCACGGGTTGGATGACACCAACGCACTAGCGCTTCTACCGATTCAATTTCACTAGTTTTCAAATTTACTTGAGGCTGAAATTCCAAGTAAAATTCTTCATTAGCTAATGCTTCATGGAGCTCTTGCTCAATCAATATACGATCAGCAATGCCATTTGACATATGTGACTTATAAAAAAGAACTCTTTGGGGAATTTGAATCGCTTCCTTCATAGCTATCTGAGCATGCATTAAAAGTTCTTCACCTGAGTAATTTTCTTCATGCAGGGCAATTCCAATATTAAGATTCCCATTGAGTGAAAATAGTTGTACTTGTAAAGGTTTTTTCATAGCACTCTTCAAGTTTAAGCAAAATTGTAACAACTCTTCTCTTGCCTTCACATGATTAATATAAATAATAAACTGCCCCTCATGAAGCTTTGTAGCAAAGTAATGAGGAGGTAATATGGCTTGTATTCTCTCAGCCACAAGCTTCATCATTGTATTAGAATAGCTAATACCTATAGATGAACGGATAGCTGTAAGTCGATCAATCTCAATCGCAATGATTGCTTTTTGATGACTATTGGCATGTAAATCCTCTTTTAAGGTTTTCAATAATAAATGTTCATTTGGAAGCTTTGTAATATCATCATGATAAGCTTGAAAATTAAGTTCCTTCTGAGAATACTCAAGGTCTCGCTTTATTATTAAAAGTTGCTTATATGGTTTTTCAACAGTTGTATAGTAAATTGCTTTTAAGAAAAAGAAGAATGCAAAAAATTGATAAATTAATGCTGTAAAGCCCCAAATTGCTTTCAAATCTTTGAGGACCACAAAGAAAATATCACTAATAATTAAATAAATTGCTGCACTAATAAGCCAGATAACCCGTTTGGGCATCTTTTTTATATACTTACTTAAAATTACTATCGTTGCTCCTTGTAAGACAGCAGACAATAAATGAACAATAGCGCTAACTTTAAACAACATTTGTTCTTCATGTAAAAAATATTTTGCAGAGAAATAAACTATTAAAAGGCTCAATAGTACAAATAATAGGGAACTGCCATATGTATAAATACGATCATTTATCGTTAAGCGTTTTTTTGGTTTTAAAATTATAAAGAGGAAACCGATTGATAAGCAAAAACGCATTATTAAATGCAACCATGTTTCCATATATTTTGTTTCTCCCGTTGGAAATTGAGAAATAATTAAGCTTACTGTTTCCAACAAGGCAATAATAAAAAATAAATTACCTATGTATAATGTTTGATTTGTTAATAAATATGAAAAAACAAGCCACGATTGAATAGCGATTGCCATTGTAAAAACAATAATTAAAATGTGTATAATCAAGTTCAAACTGTATCTCTCTTCCTCAAAAATACCAAATACTTGATTACTTAAACTTAATAGCGGCATGACTAGTAATAATGGCAATACTATATACCAAATCTCTTTCTTTTCTATCTCTAATTGATCCAACCTATTCTCCAACAGAAAACCTCCACCTAATATATATCAAATTAGATAGGTAATATTATCTATCTAAACGAAATAACAAATTAAAACTTGTATATTTTTTTGACTTCTTACAAATCATAGCATTTTCATTGGAAGTTGTATGTAATTATTAAAAGTATGCTAATATTCATCGATATTAGCATACCTTTGATGCTTTATTGCACTATTCATCTTTAGAATATAACAACTCGCGCAGCTTAATCATTATTCTTGTGCGTCTTTTTTTAACTGCATCCATAGATAAACCTAGCTCTTTAGCTATTTCCAAGTAACTATATCCTTCTACATAAAAAAGTTGTAATATTTTTCTTTCTTCAAATTTCAAATGAGACATTATACATTCTATAAAAGTTGGATTTCTTACACTCATTTCATGTTCTCGAAAATAATTAATCGTTTCATTATCCATAGGTGTATTAATATTTTCAAAACTCTTTTCCTTTGAAAGCTCTTTTAAAATTTCTCCTTTAACGGTTGTATAAATATAAGCAGAAAACACACCTTTTGATTGATCCGATTTGCGCCAAGCATCCCACACGGCTATGGATGCTATATGACGATAATACTCATAATCCTTATAAATATGGCACTTTAACAAAATCGACGTTATCATCGGCTGGACTAATTCTAACACTTCATCAAATGGTTGTTCGGGCGATAACTGTATATTATGCTGTGTTTTCATCCTATTTGTCCTGTCGACTGTGCACAGTCCATTATTCCTAGGTGCCTCTATCTTAGTTATTATACTACGTGGATGTCGAATAGCTCTTTTGTCAATATGATCAGAAAGTTTTTATAAATCGTTTTTAATATTTATACACAACAACAGTATGATATTTCAAAAATCATATGTTTTAACTGTAATTCTATACATATTTCTTAAAAGGTTGGACAAATTACTACTAAGGAGGCGAAATAGATGAATTTTCAAATAAGAGATGCGATTACGACAAACGTACATGGTCAATCCGCGGCCGAATTTAAGGATATTGTCGAGGATGCAATTAGCCGTGGTGAAGAACATTTACTTCCAGGGCTTGGTGTGTTTTTCGAAAAATGGTGGCAGCAATCTAGTCCTACTGAGCAGGATGCATTTGTTCAAAAACTAGAAAAAGCATTTGCTCACTAATTTTTTATAGACAGTTCATTCCATTTCCAATAAATGCATGATAAAGTTTAATTTATCAGAAAATTAGGAGGGATTGGAATGACTGTTGCTGTAGAATTAATTGTTAATCAACTAAAAAAGGTATTATCTGAAGAACAGGTGTCAACAAACGAAACGGTGCGACAGCTACATGGAAGGGACGAATCTCATCATACAATGAGCTTACCAGATATCGTTGTCTTTCCTCGTTCTACGGCCGATGTCAGTGCCATCTTGAAAATTGCGCATGCGGAACGTGTACCAGTCGTACCTTTTGGTGTTGGCTCAAGCTTGGAAGGAAATGCAATTCCCATTGCAAATGGCATTTCTATCGATTTCTCTGAAATGAATACTATTTTAGAAATTCGACCAGATGACCTGCTTGTGAAAGTACAACCGGGTGTCACACGTGCCCAATTGAATAAAGAATTAAAAAAACATGGACTTCAATTCACAGTTGACCCTGGTGCTGATGCTACACTTGGTGGAATGGCCGCAACTAATGCCAGCGGGACAACAGCAGTGCGCTATGGTGTCATGCGCGATCAAATACGAGATTTAGAGGTTGTACTCGCTGACGGTTCAGTCATTCATACCGGTAGCTTAGCAGCAAAATCTTCTTCTGGTTATCATTTGAATGGCCTTTTCATTGGCTCCGAGGGTACGCTAGGTTGCTTTACAGAGTTAACTTTACAAGTCTATGGTATACCCGAATTTGTCACGGCGGGACGTGCAGTTTTTGCGACAGTTGGCGATGCTGTCAGTGCAGTAACCGCATTGCTACAAGCGGGCATTTCAATTGGCCGTGTTGAACTGGTCGATGAAGCCTCTATCAAACAAGCAAATATTTATAATGAAACGTCCTATGATGAAAAACCAACACTATTTTTAGAATTCCACGGAAATGAAGCAGGTATGCATGCCGATATAGAATTTGCTAGAGAAATTTTTGAGGACTTTGGTAGTCTTTTGGTTGAATTTGAACAAGACAATGCAGGACGGAATAAGCTCTGGGAGGCACGCCATTCATTGGCCTATGCATATATCCATGCCTATCCAGGGAAAAAGCTTATGTCGACTGATGTTTGTGTGCCGATATCTAAGCTTGCTGAATCCGTTTTATACGCGCGTGAACAGCTTGAGGAAGTTGGCCTTGCAGGAGGAATTATAGGCCATGTTGGAGACGGTAACTTCCATTCCTTGTTAATGTTAGATCCAAACGATGCTGAGGAGCAAGCAAAAGCCAACCGTTTCAATGAACATATTGTCCAATTTGCTTTACTTCGTGGTGGCACTTGTACTGGTGAACATGGTGTTGGTATTGGAAAAATGAAATATCAGTCTACAGAGCACGGAACATCTCTCTTAGTAATGAAGAGCATAAAGGCAGCACTTGATCCTCATAATATTATGAATCCAGGGAAAATTTTCAACATGTAATTTCATTATTACTTTCAAACATAGGGAACCCGTTGATGTCTAATATCAACGGGTTCATTTTTATAAATCATAGCGGAAACTTTTTACGAGCTTATCTCCCTTATAAAATTCTTTCGATTCATCTCTTACAAAGCCTAGCGATAAATAAAGATTAATAGCAGCCTGCATAATATCACCTGAGTGCAAATATAATGCTTGGTCATGACGATTGCGTGCAAAGGCAAAGCTTTCATGCAATAATTTTTTAGCAACACCTAGCCCTCTTCCTTTAGGATGCACGCCAAGTAAGCGCACAATAGTAGACTTTATGTTAAGCTCTGGTAAACCATATGCTTTTTCAGAATCTGTAAATAATTGCAGTCCCCCTAAAATCTCATCGCCTCGCTTTGCCACTAAAATTGTTTCTGCATTAGGATTACCAACAGATGCCCGAATATCACTTAAGTACGAAGCCCAGTTCTCTGGGTTTACATATTCTTTTTCATATTGCGCATAACTCTCTACTAGAACCTCTAAATACCGTGCATAGTCTTCCTCTTTCAAATGTTCAATCACTATTTCAGCTACTGTCATCGTTCAATCTCCTTTCTATTTAATCTACTGTTTCTAAATGCCTCCCTTACTATAGGCAGTTACTCTTTTTTCAATACGATGTGCAAACCACTCAACGATAGCTGAAACACTCCAATAAATTACCCCAACGGCAATAAATGCCTCCAAAAACTTTAAATTAATAGAAGCAACGATATTCGCAACTCCTGTTAACTCTTTAACTGAAAGAAAAAAAGCTAGTGACGTGGCATGTAAGAAACCAATAAAGACATTTGTGAAGTTAGGAATGGATTTACTAAATGCTTGGGGTAATATATAGCGTCGCATCGCCTGTGAAAATGTTAAGCCTACTGCATAAGCTGCCTCTAGTTGTCCCTTAGGTACACTTAAAATACCAGACCGAATTATTTCGGAGGCATACGCTCCTGCACTTAGCGCCAAAGCCAAAATAACAAAAAATAAAATAGGGATAGAGCTAGATTGAAACTCTAACTTTAAAGCTTTTGCAATGACATCAACTACAATTGGTATGCCAAAATAAACAAGCATAATGTGCATAATAATTGGTGTGCCTCTGAAAAAAGAAACGTAAAAATTCAACAATGGTGCGAGAATTTTTGTTTGTTGTATCCGAACAAAAGCAACTATTATGCCGATTAAAATGCCCAATAAGACAGGCGTAACTGTCATGAACAAAGTTAACGGCAAAACTTTACTAATTTCTACTAAAGCTTCAAAAATAAAAGCAATATCTATAGTCATAGCATTTCCCCCTAGCTAGAAGTAGCTTCCTTTGGCATATATCGATTAAGATACCGTTCATTGCGCTTTAATACCTTTTCTAACAGCATAACAATGACATAGTAAACGATGGACAGCGCCAAATATATCTCCAGCGCCCTTGTCGTTGAAGCAATAAGTGTTTCGCCACGTCCCACCATATCCATAACACCAATTGAAAATGCTAAAGAGGTATCCTTTAATGAACTAATCATCGTATTTGTCATATTTGGAAAGGCAACACGAATCGCCTGAGGGAGAACAATACGTAGAAAGGACTGTATTCCATTTAATCCAACTGAACAAGCTGCCTCCATTTGTCCACGATCCACCGTTAAAATAGCCGCTCTAAAAATCTCAGCAAACGATGCGGCATTGCTCAAAGTATAAGTAATAATTACAAAATACATAGCATCCATTCTTGTTACATCAATATGCACAAGCTTTAATAATGCTGGTATACCATAAAACACTAAAAACAATTGTACTAATATCGGCGTACCTCGAATAAACGAAATATAAATCGTTATGATTTGCTTCAAAACTGGTATGTGTAGCAGCTTTGGTATAGCGATCACTATACCAAGTAGCATGCCAAAAAGAATGGCAAACACTAAAATTTCGAGTGTTACTGGCAAATACTGAAGCAATATAGGAAGTACTTTTGCAATTAGCGTGAAGTCAAAGTCATTAGCCATACTTCCTTCTTCCTCTCCTGTTTAGAAATCCACCGTATAATCGTCACCTAACCATTTTTTGCTTAGCTTACTAATAACACCTTCTGCCTTTAATTCTCGAATGGCATCATCAAGTCGCTCCTGTAAGACAACTTCATCTTTATTTAATAAGAAGTAAACTTTTGAATTTAACAAAGAATCTCCTACAACCTTTTCCTGTGCTTTATTACTTTCGTTATAGTACTTCACTGCAAATGGTGTTGTAATGATTGCATCGATTCGACCAGTCGCTAGTTGATTGTGAACATCGACCGAGCCAGACGAATACACGATATTAGCACCTAAATTATGCTCCTTATTGTATTTTTCGAGAAAGACAGCAGAATTACTCGTTGGTGAAACACTAACGTTTTTCCCCTTCAAATCATCAATGGATTGAATAGAATTATTTTTTGCATTGACTGTTACTTTCAATGGGAATACGTTATAAGGCTCTTTATTAAAGAGAAATTTCTCCTCTCGTTCACTATTGACCTCCATTTGATGAGCAATAAAGTCAATTTTCCTTGTCTCTAAACTTAGTAATAAATTTGAAAATTCCATTGTTTTAAATTCAAATTCATATTCTGGTAGCTTCTCGTCAATAGCGCGAACAAGCTCCACATCATAGCCTGTTAAATTCCCCTTGTCATCAATGAAACAGATATTTGGAAATTGGGTTCCTGTACCAACAATTATTTTTTGAACACCCTTTCCACCTTGTGCTGCATTATTTTCACTAGTATCCCCTTCGGACTTTTCAGAACTTGTACAAGCTGTTAAAAGTAAAGCTAGTAACAATAGTAAATAACATGATAATTTTTTCATAGAATCCCTCTCCCCTTATGCATGCGACGGTATATCAGCAGCAAGTGCTGCTTTTAAATGCTCTAGTCCAATCTCTGTTACTGCTTTAAAGACACCATTTGATCCAACTTCGACAACCGGAACATAACGGACACCATACTTTGTTTCAAGGATGTCACGGAATGCGTCATTATGTGTTACATCCACTGTTTTGTAAGAAATAGTTTGTTGTTGTAAATATGTTTTCACTTCCTCACAATAACTACAGCCTTCCTTTGACCAAACAATTACATCTATATTTTTTGCCATATTCATTTCCTCCTTAGCTTACCGCTTCCTTTTGCTGTAAATAGACTGGACTTAATAGCTCAAATGATCGTTCCCGTTCAAATTCTTTCAAAACAGGTGTATGCAAGATAAACTCATCGATTTGATAGCGCACATGATAGTCATCTAAGATCGTTTTAATATCTTCCGGAGTACCATATAAAATATCTGCATCATATTGCTTCACCGTAAATGACTCTCCAGATTCCTGACCAAATTTCTCTGCAAGTTCTACCGATTGTAATGTTAGGCTTCTGCCACTTGCTAAATGCACCTTCGTAATTTTTTGATTACCAATTAGCTCTTTTGCCTCCTCTTTCGTAGGAGCTGCAAGGGTTGCCATGGAGACGGCAAAATGACCGTTTGGATGATGCTTGCGATAGGCTGCAGCTGCTTGTGCTAACACGTCATTATCACTATTAATAAATTGCGCAAAGACGAACGCAATGCCTAGTGTGCCTGCAAGAGCGGCACTTTGTGGACTAGCCCCAAGTAAGAATAATGCTGGCTTTACCTTTGGAATCGGTGTTGCCTGTACTCCAAATAACTCGTGCTCTGCTGGTACTGTTTGCTCAATTAATTGCTGTAAAAATGTTAATCTTTCTTTAAAATCTTCGCCTTTATTGAGCGTGCCATTTTGCAATGCCTTCGTAGAGAGAGGCAAACCGCCCGGTGCTTTCCCTATGCCTAAATCAACTCGCCCTGGTTCCAACGATGCGAGAACATGAAAATTTTCCGCTACTTTGTATGGGCTGTAGTGCTGTAGCATCACTCCACCCGACCCAATATTGATAGACTTTGTTTTAGCAAGGAGATAAGAAACTAATACCTCTGGAGATGACCCCGCTAATGTATCTGTATTGTGGTGCTCTGACACCCAAAAACGTGAGTAGCCCAATTGCTCTGCTTTTTGTGCTAGAGCCACTGTTTTTTGTAAGGTCTGCTCGTTTGTAGCATCCTCAATAATAGGGCTTTGATCTAATATGCCTAATGAATAGCTCATATTTTGCCTCCTTAATTATATTTATTCATATACTTTTACTAGGTTTTTAGACAGACTGTTTGACATAACGGCTTTCTTTAAATGGTAAGCCTAAGTTACCACGTAATGTGTCTGCCTCATATTCTTCACGGTATAGCTCTCTTGCTTGTAAAATCGGCACAACCTTATCTACAAAATCCTCAAGTGCTCCTGGTACAGTAACGCCAATAATAAAGCCATCAGCCGCCTTTTGCTCAAACCATTCCTGCACGAGGTCAGCAACATGCTCTGCTGTACCAAAGAACGTTGTTTTTGGGGTTGCTTCACGTAAAGCAACTTGTCGCAATGTTAGTCCTTCTTGTTTGGCATATTTTTTAATATAATCTGTCGTACTTCTAAAGCTGTTTGCTCCTATATCACCAAGCTCTGGAAACGGTGCATCTACATCATATTGTGTAAAATCATGATGATCGAAATATCGACCAAGATAAGCAAGTGCACGCTCTATCGAAACAAGCTCAACGATTTCCTGATACTTTGCTTCCGCTTCTTCAAGCGTATCACCAATAATCGGAGAGATTCCTGGGAAAATTTTAACTTCATCTGGATTGCGTCCAAATGCTGCAACCTCAGTCTTTACCCTTTTATAAAATTTCTGTGATTCTTCTAACGACGCACCATGTGTAAAAATTGCGTCTGCATCCTTTGCCGCTAATCGAATGCCTGCATCTGAAGAACCTGCTTGGAAAATAACGGGCTGCCCCTGCTTAGAGCGTGCAATATTTAGCGGACCTTGTACTGAAAAATATTTGCCCTTATGATTTAATGTGTGCAGCTTATCAGGATCGAAAAATACATCATTTTCTACATCTGCAATGAAAGCATCATCTTCCCATGAATCCCACAAGCCCTTTGCCACTTCTAAATATTCCTCAGCAATTTGATAGCGCTCTGCGTGACTTGGATGCTGCTCAATTGTTTTATTGTAGTTCAAGGCTGTGCTTTCTAATGGTGTCGTTACAACATTCCAACCTGCACGTCCCCCGCTAATATGATCTAAAGAGGCAAATTGGCGCGCCACTGTAAATGGTTCGCTATAGGAGGTTGATACAGTACCTACTAACCCAATGTTTTTAGTTGCTACTGCTAGCGCCGATAAAATTGTTATTGGCTCAAAACGATTTAAAAAATGAGGAATCGATTTTTCATTGATGAACAAACCATCTGCAATAAAAGCAACATCAAATTTCCCCTGCTCCGCCTTTTGTGCTTGTTGAATATAAAACGGCAAGCTTACACTCTGATTACTAGCCACCTTAGGATGACGCCAACCTGAAATATTGCCACCTACACCATGAATAATAGCCCCAAATCGAATTTTGTCCTGTCTCACCATATTTATTCCTCCTCAAATTTTATTTTTACTAAACATAGTGGTTAAGTATGTTTTATAGTTAAAAAAATATTTTATCGATGGTTGCCCATAAATAAAATAGGGTTAAGGAAGATAATACAGTCCATTTATACAATTTGCAATAGTCTACATAATAGAAAAAAATTTACTGACTTAAAAAATATTTTATCAATTCAGATTTTCTTGAAAACTTTCAAATCGGTCAGCTGTTTCTAATATTGTTTTCCAGAAGGCTGGTGCCAGCGTCTCTTTACTTTTATACGTTAAAAAAATGTGTTGATTCATATCAAGTAAATGCTTAACATCAATCTCAACAAATTCACCACTTTCAAGCTCTTTTTTTACGCAGAGATGTGGTAAGAAGCTCATATACTCTTTCGTACGGATAAATTCTTTCGCTACTTCTAAATGATCCGTTCGCACTTCAATATTTGCTGATACGCCCTCTACCTCAAACATTTTATGCACATAATTCCAATCAAAAGCCCCACATTCAAAAAACACCATTTTCTGTTGTGCCAGTTCCTTTGCTTTAATTAGATTATGTTGTATAAAGGAGTGATCACGATGCATCACAAGTTTAACTGCATTATCTAGCAATAGCTCATTGGAAATTCCTTCGCTATGCACATATTGAATAAGACCAAGATGGATTTGATGACTTTGCAGTTTCTCTAAAACCACTGCTGTTGAACCTGTCATGATCTGAAAACGCAAATGAGGAAAGTCTTTCTTCCATTTTGGCAATGCGTAAGCTAAAAAATATTGTGCTGTGACTCCATTTGTACCAATGCACACCTCATCAGACTCCTGCGTTTCCTCTAATTGTTTCTTTCCTTGTTGGAAGGTTTGCACAATCTGTGTCGCAAACGGTACAAAGTCCTTACCTTTATCTGATAATATTACACTGCGCCCATCGCGGTGAAATAACTCTACATTTAACTCTCGCTCCAATGATTTAATACGAGCTGTTACAGTCGGTTGAGATAAAAACAATGCATTTGCGGCCTTATGAATACTTTTATAATGCACTACATATAAAAATGCTTCGATATGGTCAATGTTCAACTGGAGCCCTCCTCAAAATACTTATTTATCCTAATTATATAGATAATCGTTTTTATTCTCTATAAAAGATTGGAAAACTAGGTATTAAATTTTCATCATGTATTTGAAATAAAAAATCCGCTAAAGTAGCGTAACAAGAAAAAAGTAACCCAGCGTCTCCCAGGTTACTTTATTATGTAGCGATGTGGTCATCCATCTTGATCACATACATCGCGCGTGGCTTACATCCCTCTGTCTGTACACCACTGTTATGTTATTCACATTGACACCCCCTGTTGCCAATGTGAACTCTGTATATTACTACTCGAACTGATAAGCATTATGCCATAAAGCAAATTTGTGCATGGCATTAGCTTGCTCGAAAAGTTTCATTCATTTCATTAACCTAGAATTGATGCAAGCACCGCTTTTTGTGCATGGAGTCTGTTTTCTGCTTGCTCAAAGATGTAGGAATTCGGACCATCAATAACGGATGACGCTACTTCCTCTTCACGATGAGCTGGTAAACAGTGTAGGAACATATAATTCGGTTTTGCGTATGCGACAAGCTCATCATTAATTTGATAACCCTCAAAGTCTTGTAGACGTTTTGCCGTTTCCTCTTCTTGCCCCATTGACGTCCATACATCAGCGTATACTACGTCCGCGTTTAAAACCGCTTCTACAGGATCATTTGTAATCATAATTGTGCTACCATTTGCTGCTGCGATAGCCTGTGCTTTTGCGATTACTTCTGCATCACATTCATAACCAACTGGTGTTGCCACTGCCACGTTCATACCCACATGCGCAGAAGCGACTACTAATGAGTGCGCCACGTTGTTGCCATCTCCAACATATGCAATTTTTAGTCCTTTTAGTTTACCTTTATTTTCAATGATTGTTTCTAAATCCGCTAAAGCTTGACATGGGTGATAAATATCCGTTAGTCCATTTATAACCGGTATAGATGCATTCTCTGCAAGCTCCTTCACCATTGCATGTGAGTTCGCGCGAATCATAATACCATCTAAATACCCTGATAACACATGTGCTGTATCATAAATCGATTCACCGCGACCAATCTGTAAATCACGAGCATGCATAAACATGCCTTTTCCACCCAATTGGTTCATACCTACTTCAAATGAAATACGAGTACGAGTTGAATGTTTTTCAAAAATCATGCCGAGTGTCTTACCTTCTAATAGCTTCGGACATTTTCCCTCTTTAGTAATCATTTTCAACTGTGTCGCTAGCTCCACTAACTGCTGAACCTCTTCACTTGTATAGTCTAGCAAGGTTAATAAGTCCTTGCCTTTTAAGCTAGACACTAACTTTAATTGTACTTCCTCGAGTAATTTCATAGCCTTCGCTCCTTGTTTAGTTGCTGTTGGGTTTAGTATAACAATGCATAAATATAAAATCAACTGAATTTTTATGTTTATTTTTAAAAATTAGAATTTTATCTTTAAATATGACAAAATCACGACTAATCAAATATTTGTGCATATTTTCTACAATTCATTCTCAATCGTACATTTAAGAAAATTGCATTATTATTAATACATATTTATAATTAATATATATTAATTATTTAGGTGGTAAAATATATGGATAAGGAATTGGTACATCTTGTTAATGAAATTAATCAAGTTGAATATGAAACCAATTTAATGTTAACCGAAGAATTTTCCTCGTTGTTCGATGAAACGTTAACAACAAAACAAGTAGTATTTTTAAGTCTTCTTCAGACGAAAGGTCCCCTCCAAACTTATGAATTAGCAAAGTTAATGGGGACATCTGCTAGTGCTGTTAGCCAATTAGTAAATAGGCTGGAGCAAGAAGGTTATATAAAAAGAACAATGAGTAAAAAGGATCGTAGAGAGGTTATTATAGTACTAGATGAACGAGGTCATCTTTATTTTCAAAAGCTAGAAGAAATCGAGCTTTCTATTATTTATAAATATTATACAAAGCTCAATAGAGAGGACTTGTTACAACTAAAGGACATACGTTTGAAATTACATTCTATTATTTCAGAGGAGCAGGAAAAAAATAAGCGTTCTTAATGGAGGTATTATTGTGGATTTACATGATTTAAAAAAGGACATATTTAAAATTGCTTATCCCTATATAAAAACTCGTCCAAATGTTGCTTTATCCATAGGTATCATTTATCAAGACCAAGAAGCTACTTTTACTTTCGGTGGCTCTAATTTTATGCTGGAAAAAAAACCTTATATATATGAAGTTGGATCGATTTCTAAAGTTTTTACTACATCAATATTAGGGGAAATGATACAGGAAGGACACGTCCATATAGAAGATTCTATCGGCAAATACTTTTCAGCAATTCCCGATAATCACCCTGTCACACTCAAACGCTTAGCCAATCATACTTCTGGACTACCAGGAATAGGTGTGCTGAAGAACATTTACAATATTTTTGACGCACAAACACCTCGTGATCCTTTTTGTCAATATTCACTAGACGAGACTATACATTATTTTAAAACGCACACAAACGAGCCAAAAGTTAAATTTAGATATTCTAATGTAGGAATGGGGCTCTTAGGATATATTTTAGCCAATACACTGCACACTGATTACGAAACAGCTATCAAACAAAGATTAACAGATCCATTAAAAATGCCAAATACGTTTATCTCTATCCCTTCTGATAAAGCAGATGCAGTATTGCAAGGATACACTATCCTTGGACATAAAAAGCCACCGCTCCAAATGAATGAATTTATGGCAGCAGGGGCAGCCCGTTCAACTGTCAATGATCTTTTAAAATTTATGAAAGCACATTTAAGTGATGAAAATTTAGGTTATACATTAACACATCAAGCTACTGAAACTTTTTCAGAAAATATAGGTATTGGTCTAGGGTGGCAACTCGATGACAATATCATTTGGCATAACGGTTCGACGAAAGCTTTCTCTAGTTATTTAGGGTTTGATAAAACACAACAAATAGGCGTCGTTGTTCTATCAAATTATCGCTCTCCTATATTGGCGTCAAACCCTGGGCAAATCGGAAAAGATATATTACAGCTTTTAGAGGTTAAATAGAAACTTTATGAAATGCTCTACTTTTTATCGAAAGATAGTCGTGATTTTATCGATAGATATTTAGAAACAGCCCTCAAACATTTAAGTTTGGGGGCTGATTTATATACCCTACCTCAATAAGAAGCTCGTTAGTTTTTACCAATTAAATACCAATCAATACTTTGCTATGTTATAATTTCTTTACAAATAAAAATTTTCAGTCAATTAAGAGAGGACAGACTTATTGAATAAATGTGAGGAGGGATCGAAAAATGGATACCACTATCTATATGATAAGACATGCAGAATCACCATTTATTATTGGTCAAGAACGAACGAGAAAACTATCCAACCAAGGTGAAATAGACGCAAAAAAAGTAACGGCAATAATGAATGAGAAGAAGATTGATTTAGTAGTATCAAGTCCCTATATAAGAGCAATTCAAACAATCGAGGGAATTGTCGATTCTAAAAATATAGAAGTGAAGGTATTTGAAGAATTAAGGGAAAGGCAATTAAAAGGTGCTTATAAATTACCAGAAGAAGAAATACAACAGGCAATAAAAAAATCCTTTGAAGATATTGATTTTAAATTATCGGGTGGAGAATCAGTAAGAGACGTCCAAAATCGAGCTATTCCTATAATAAATGACCTTCTAAATAATTATAAGACACAAACTATTATTATAGGAACTCATGGAAATGTTATGACTATTATTATGAATTATTTTAATAAAGAATACGGATATGATTTTTGGAAAAACACTTCAAAACCAGACATATACAAGTTAGTATTTTCAAAGGAAAAACTACAACTAGTACAAAGAATATGGGAATAGACTAACTAAGGGCTTTTATCTCCTTTTAAACAAACGAAATAATTGACCATCACATATCAATCTAGGGCTTGTTCGTAAAATTGCACACAAGTTCTTCCTTTTGAGCTTGAATTGCTAATTTTCCCGTATCAACTTCAACACTGATCTATTTCTTTGGTCTAGCCAACGCAAAAAGCCCCCTAACATTTCTGTTAGAAGGCAATACAATAGTATTTCAATTATTTAGTTCTTTCAGCAATATTAGTCAAAAATAATTTTATTGACTGCATCACGGTCTAATTTTTTAATAACTTCCACCATTAGTTTTACAGCATTATCGTAATCATCACGATGTAAAATGCCTGCATGTGAGTGGATGTAGCGTGTTGCAATACCGATTGATAGAGCAGGTATACCATTTGCAGTTACGTGGATAGAACCAGCGTCTGTACCGCCACCAGCCATTGCTTCGAATTGATATGGGATATTGTGCTCATCAGCCACATCTAATACGAATTCGCGTAAGCCACGGTGTGAAACCATTGATGCATCGTAAACAACAATTTGTGGACCAGCGCCCATTTTACTAGTTGATTCTTTTGCAGTTACCCCTGGTGTGTCTCCTGCTACACCTACATCGACAGCAAAGCCGATATCTGGTTGGATCTTATGCGTAGCAGTTTTCGCGCCACGAAGCCCTACTTCCTCTTGGACATTCCCTACAGAATAAAGGATGTTAGGATGTTTTTCATTTTGCAATGCTTTCATAACATCAATTGCAATTGCACAACCAATGCGGTTATCCCATGCTTTTGCTAATAAGTATTTTTCGTTTTTCATCACATTAAACTCGAAATATGGTGTTACCATATCGCCAGGGCGTACGCCCCATTCAAGCACTTCATCTTTTGAAGCCGCGCCAACATCGATAAACATATCTTTAATGTCTACCACTTTGTTACGCACATCTGCTGGTAAAATGTGAGGTGGCTTTGAACCAATAACCCCAATAATTTCTTCGCCTTTACGTGTTGTAATTGTTACACGCTGTGCAAGCATAACTTGGCTCCACCAGCCGCCTACAGTTTGGAATTTGATGAACCCTTTGTCATCGATTTGAGTAACCATGAAGCCTACTTCATCTAAATGGCCTGCAACCATAATTTTAGGACCATTTTCATCGCCTACTTTTTTAGCAATGACGCTACCTAAATTATCTGTTTCAACTAAGTCTGCATATGGTCCAATGTATTTTTTCATGACCTCGCGTGGTGCACGTTCATTGCCTGCAATACCATTCGCATCTGTTAAATCTTTAAACATTTGTAATGTTGGATCTAGTTGTGTCATCTTCTTTTGCCTCCTGACTCTTGTATCTTCTCTATTATACTTCGTTTACCGAAATATTCCTAGCTTAATCGTCAGAAAATTGGTGTATTTCTTACACTTTAATATCCTGAACGTTGACGATTATAATTTTCTTCATTTTTCTCTATATACGCCGTCACAACGTCCTCAAACGAAAAGCCTAAATTAAACGCAAGTAATCCATAGCATTGCCAGATCTCTAAATATCTATCCTCTGTTGGCTGACTAATAAAACTTAAAATATAGTCTTGTGTCATTAAAAATGTCTCTGTTAAATCTCTCTTCTCTTTAATCACAGGCCATTTTTCTATCGCTGTATAACCTTTTAATAGGCCAAGTGATAATATAAAATGTATCGAATCTACATATTCCTCTAAAATTACATCACGCTCTGAGGCTCCCTTTGTGCTCCAAAACTTAAAGCAACGTGTCTCATTTGCGAGTTCAGCTAGCTCTACCATTAAGGCTAAACCTTTTTCTTTAAACACATCACGTTTAATATTTTGTGTATTCTCGATGAAATCATCAAGCTCTTTTTGCATTTTAAATAGTTGTTGTAAATTCATTTTTTTCTCCTAAATTCCTTAAAAATATTTATAAAAAGTGAAACTAATTGCCCTCTACAATCGTATAGGAAGGAATAACCTTTCTTCAAGGGGGAAATTAAATGTTGCCGTTACTTATTCGTCTTGCTGTTATTGCGCTTATTATCTATGTATTTTATAAAGCGATTCGTTATATAACCGATCCTAAGCGAAAACTTGATGAAGCCTATGAAAAAGGCCAATATTATTTTTATGATGACGTCAAAAATGTCCGAAAAAATTTCTTTATCTCTTATAAGGGTGCTCTTTTCGAAGGTGAAAAATACCTCGGCACTACTGAGGATGCTTTCGAGGTTGTTACGATTTTTGTTGGCGCCCGAGATGCCGCTACACTGCAAGGTTTTACGAAAAGA
Organism: Lysinibacillus sp. NPDC094177; assembly: GCF_050279145.1. Taxonomy (NCBI): domain Bacteria; kingdom Bacillati; phylum Bacillota; class Bacilli; order Caryophanales; family Bacillaceae; genus Lysinibacillus; species Lysinibacillus sp. NPDC094177. The sequence goes on from NZ_JBNNTW010000008.1 coordinate 18,485, forward strand.
GACTTCGAATACCTTCAGCAAGAAATCCTTTTGAACTATCCGAGCGCAAAAATAAATTGGAAGCAACCCATTGAAAAGCTTATGCACAATACATCCTCATCATGAGGATGTTTTTTTATCGGAATGTTTTCGTAATTTATCGGAACATTTTTAAGCTTTATCGAATTGTTCTTGCGATTTATCACCATAATTGTACTAGAATAAAAAATTGAATAGCTGCTAGCAGTGGGAAGCCAAATGCAAAGCTGTTATGGCGTGTTTTATGACGGAATAAATACATTCCTAGCACGCCACCTACTGCCCCTCCAGTAATTGCTAATGTAAATAATGTGCGTTCTGCAATACGCCATTCATGCTTTTTGGCTTTTGATTTATCAATGCCCATCATAATGAGCAGAACTATAGAAACAACTGCCATATAGGCCAATAATGCTTGCCCCATTGTTGAGTACTCCTTTATTTTTACTATTTACTACTACTCTAACACAAAAAAGACTGACGGATAAATCCATCAGTCTTGTGAAAAATTTTGCACCTGTCGCTTCGCTTTTGGTGCAGAAATAATTTTTAACTTCGTCAAAAATTATTTAGCTACTGCTTTTTTAGCAGATTCAGCTAATTGAGTGAATGCTGCTGCATCAGTTACAGCTAAGTCAGCTAACATTTTACGGTTAACTTCGATACCAGCAACTTTTAAACCGTGCATTAAACGGCTGTATGAAAGACCATTCATGCGAGCAGCTGCGTTGATACGAGTGATCCATAATTTACGGAAATCACGTTTTTTCTGACGACGGTCACGGTATGCATATTGACCTGACTTCATTACTGCTTGGTTTGCAACTTTGTATAATGTATGTTTTGAACCATAGTAACCTTTAGCTAATTTTAATACTTTTTTACGACGTTTGCGCGTCACTGTTCCGCCTTTTACGCGTGGCATATGAATTACCTCCTGCTTTTCATTTAAAAATGAATGTTAGTATTTTTTAGTCAATTATTTCATGTAAACAAGTAAAGATTTGATGCGTTTGAAGTCACCAGATGAAACGATGTTTGCTTTACGTAGGTGACGTTTTTGTTTCGTAGATTTGTTTGCGAATAAGTGGCTTCCATAAGCACGGTCGTATTTTAATTTACCTGAACCCGTTTTTTTGAAACGTTTCGCAGCTCCACGGTGAGTTTTCATTTTTGGCATGTCGAATTCCTCCTAAACTGTTCGTCTAATATTATTTCTCGTTCTTTGGTTGAAGAACTAAGAACATGCTTCGGCCTTCCATCTTCGGTTTTTGTTCAACCGTCGATACTTCAGCACAAGCTTCAGCAAAACGATCTAACACACGTTGACCAATGTCTTTATGTGTAATCGCACGACCTTTGAAACGTAGGCTACATTTTACTTTATCACCTTTTTCAAGGAATTTAATCGCATTACGTAGCTTCGTTTGGAAATCATGCTCATCAATTGTTGGGCTCAGACGAACCTCTTTCATTACGATGACCTTTTGATTTTTACGAATTTCACGGTCTTTCTTTTGCTGTTCAAACTTAAATTTACCATAGTCCATGATACGAGCGACTGGCGGCTTGGCTTGAGGGGCCACAAGGACAAGATCCAAGTTTACACGAGTGGCGATTTCTAGCGCTTCGTTACGTGTCTTTACACCAAGCTGGTCACCATTGTGATCGATTAATCGAAGTTCACGTGCGCGAATGCCTTCGTTTACATACATGTCTTTGCTAATAGTAATCCACCTCCAAGTAATTGTCGCGAATACATGGTTTGGGCAAAGCCTTGCCCGGTTGAACGGTACATCCTCTTGTCATGTCCATAAAAAAAGGACGGACACTTTGAAGATGTCCGCCCGCTATATGTGCATGCGCAAGTCTGCGCAAAACAATTCAACGTGTCATACCTGTTCACAGCTTAAAAGCGTTGTATCAGGTGAGAAGCGGGCAGCCTCTACTTCAACCACAAACTTTGTATTCATTAACCTTAACTATATTAACATGTACTTTTATAAGCTGTCAAATATTTTTTAGCTTATTATTAATAAAATAACCTAAAAATTTATAATCTAAACTATTATAATGGTTCATCTTCATAACGTGAGGTTGATTTCCTTTACGGCTGGGCGCTTTTATCGCTGCCGCTTCGCTTTCGCGCAGAGCAGAGCTACCTGTGGGCATCGGGGCAACAGGATGTTGGTCACAAAGGCGTTATCACAGGACGTGATGCTTTTAGCCTTCGTTCCTCTATATCGCTGATCCCCAAGGAGTCTCCAAGCCTCCACTCCAATCAACTTATATAAATGGCATAAATAAAATTAAAATTACCCTTCAAAAATTGCCGGCGAATTCTTATTAATCGAATTCACCGGCAAAATCATTAAAATTATTTTGTAATTTCTGCTTTGATGTTAGCTAAGAAGTCTTGGAAGCTAATTGTTTCTGAGTCTTTTGAGCCGTAACGACGTACATTTACGCCACCAGCCTCTACTTCTTTGTCTCCGATAACAAGCATATACGGGATTTTTTTCATTTGTGCTTCACGGATTTTGTAGCCTAGTTTTTCTTCACGGTCATCCATCTCAACACGTAAGCCCGCTGCAGTTAATTGCTCTTCAATTTGTTTTGCATAATCAAAGTGTGCTTCGTTTGAAACTGGAATAACTTCAACTTGGACTGGTGCTAACCATGTTGGGAATGCACCTTTATATTCTTCGATTAAGAAGGCAACAAAGCGTTCCATTGTTGATACAACACCACGGTGAATAACAACTGGACGATGTGGTTTACCATCTTCTCCAACGTAAGTTAAGTCAAAGCGCTCTGGTAATAAGAAGTCAAGTTGAACTGTTGATAAAGTTTCTTCTTTACCAATTGCAGTTTTTACTTGTACGTCAAGTTTAGGTCCGTAGAATGCAGCTTCACCTTCAGCTTCGAAGTAATCTAAGCCAAGTTCATCCATTGCCTCTTTTAACATACTCTGTGCTTTTTCCCACATTGCATCGTCATCGAAGTATTTCTCAGTATCTGCTGGATCACGGTAAGATAAACGGAATGAGTAATCATTTAAATCGAAGTCTTTGTAAACTTCTAAAATTAGCTGTACTACTTTTTGGAATTCCACTTTAATTTGGTCTGGACGAACGAAGATATGTGCATCGTTTAAAGTCATCCCACGTACACGTTGTAAGCCTGAAACAGCGCCTGACATTTCGTAACGGTGCATTGTACCAAGCTCCGCAATACGTAATGGTAGGTTACGATAAGAATGCATGCTGTTTTTGTACACCATCATATGGTGAGGACAGTTCATCGGACGCATAATTAATGTTTCATTATCCATTTCCATTGGTGGGAAAATAGAATCTTGGTAATGATCCCAGTGACCAGAAGTTTGGTACAGTTCTTTAGAACCAAGTACTGGTGTATAAACATGCTTATAACCTAGAGATAATTCTTTATCCACAATATAACGTTCAATAACACGACGGATTGTCGCACCGTTTGGTAGCCATAGTGGTAAGCCTTGACCAACTTTTTGAGAAGTTGTAAATAATTCTAATTCCTTACCGATTTTACGGTGATCACGTTCTTTTGCTTCTTCAAGCATTTGTAAGTGATGTTTTAAATCTTCTTTTTTAAAGAATGCTGTACCATAAATACGTTGTAGCATTTTGTTATCTGAGTTACCTCTCCAGTAAGCACCTGCTAATGAAAGAAGTTTGAACTCACGAAGTTTGCCAGTCGATGGTGCATGGATACCACGGCAAAGGTCGAAAAATTCACCTTGATAGTAAATAGAAACTTGCTCATCAGCTGGAATTGCTTCAAGTAATTCTAATTTGTACTCATCGCCAATTTCTTCATAGATCGCTTGTGCATCTGCACGGCTAACATTTTTGCGCTCGATCTCTAGGTTTTCAGCGATAATTTTTTTCATTTCTTTTTCGATTGCTGGTAGGTCTTCAGCAGTGATTGGTGTTGGTGCATCAATATCGTAGTAGAAGCCACCTTCAATAACTGGACCAATACCAAGTTTAACATCTGGGAACAAACGTTTAATCGCCTGGGCTGTTAAGTGTGCAGTAGAGTGACGTAAGATTTCCAGTGCTTCCTCATCATCCTGTGTAATAATTGAGATTGAAGCATCCTCTTCAATTGGTGTTTTTAAATCGACTAAAACACCGTTTACTTTACCAGCATATGCTTTTTTACGAAGTCCTGGGCTAATTGATAATGCTACGTCATCAGTAGATGTACCTTTTGCAAATTCCTTTACAGCGCCATCTGGGAAAGTTAATTTAATCATATCTGACATTTTGTTTGCACTCCTTCTAGTTTTGTTATGATGCATGATTGAAGTCCAAGAATCCCGAGAGTTTATCCTTATTCTGCCGGTGTTTGGACACCCACCGAAAAGGAACTATATCCGCATTCATCTCCCCACTATTTTCCAATGAACAAAAAATAAAAAAGCTCCGTCCCTACGAAAGGGACGAAGCTGTATGCTCGTGGTTCCACCCTTCTTCCTTCCGACTTTTTCTAGTCAGACGAAGCTCAAGGCTAGCTAACGGGCTAGGGACCGGCGAAAGATTATCCCTTTCGCTGCTCAGCAGGTAGTAAATAGTGCGCTCGAACTAGGAAGCTTACAGCCAATGACTTCCCTCTCTAAAAGCCGTTACACAAAATTCATGTCCTCATCAATGCATTTGATTAATTATGCCTCGGCATATTGCGTCTAGAATCGACTTTGTGCTTAGGCCTGCACGATGCAGGTCAGTTAGCCGTTATCGCATGGATGCGATGGTTTTAGGCTAACATCCTTTATGAACTCATTTCCGATTCCGTGACATCCGCCGGAGGCTTTAACATCTTTAGTGGGTATTTGGAAAACCGCTGAAAGATGTAATTTAGTATATGTGACAGTATACGCTCGATTGTCGCAAAATGCAACAGTCAATCTTACATGCGGCGATTTTTCCCACGCATTTCAATTGGCTCCGTCAAGGCTTTGACACGTTCCATAATACGTCCAGCCTTCACGACTTCAATGTCACCTTTTTGCGACTGTGCTAAATGATGTTCCAACTCATCATAATTAAAATTAGATGTAATGAATGTTGGCAATTGCTCAGCCATACGGTAATGGAAAATGGTACCCAGAATTTCATCTCGCGTCCAAGCGGTCATTGTCTCGGCTCCTAAATCATCGAGCATTAGTACTGGTGCCTTTTTCACATAATCTATTTTCTCATTCAACGTATTATCGCCAATTGCATTTTTCATTTCTCGTAAAAATTCAGGCACGAAAACGACTACAGAACGGATTTTGATAGAGGCTAATTCATTCGCAAGTGCTCCTAAAACAAAGGATTTCCCTACACCGAATTTACCGTATAAATAATAACCTTTTGCCGGAAGATTTCCTGTTTCCACAGTCGCCTTCACAAATTGCGCCGCTTTTTGAGCAATCATGACACGAGATTCATCGTCAATCAGTAAATCTTGAATGGTCGCTTGTAGCACATCCTTTGGCATATGCATACTCGCAATCATATTGGCTACATCACGACGTTCCTCCTCACGCATCTTTTGTTCACATCGTACATAATCAATTTCAACGGCACCCCGGACTACTCGTAAAGATGGTAAAAAACCTTTTAAATAGTTTGTACAACTTTCTGTATTGTCACAACCGCAGCAGACAGTAGATTGACTAATAAACTCATGAAGCTTCGGTAAATTACGTTCAACTGTTTCATAGCTTAACTCATCTGCATGCTCTGCTAAAAATTCTTGCACACGAGGGTTTTCTAATATTTCTCGACGCATCGCTTCATAACGTTCTTGAAATGATGGTACATTAATTGCTCTTTTTAATGGTCCATTAATTGGTTCGATTGTCGTTCACCCTCCTTACTTATCACTTTTCCCTAGCATCTCCAATATCTTTTGACGCTCTCGCTCAAAATCAATCGTGCTTGAAGTGTTTTCTTCTTGTTGCTCGTTACGTTTGTAAAACCATTCAGGAACCTTTTCTTCACGTTGATTTCCTGAACGCCCTCTAGCACTTTGATTACTTTTCCTTGGTGACTGCGGCTTATTTTTCCACGTAGTGTACTTATCATGCTCTTGACGTGCTAGTTCCATTGCTGCTTTTGCTGTTTGAATATTTTTACGTACCCAATGATCCGCAATCGTTTCCACATATTTTTTAGGTAGCTTCATATCAGTTGTTAACATTACATATTCCAAAAGAGCATTAACAACGCCTACTGGCATTCCATGCTGGACAATTAAACTCTCAGCAAGCTGCACGGAGGTCTGTAGAGGTTCTTTGCCATTATTGATATCTCGCAGTACTTGCACTGGGGGAGTAGTTTCTAAATATTGCTGAAGCTCCTGATCCTTTGTTTTTTGGCCCGATTCCTCTATAGATGATGGCTCATTTACTCTAGCAAGCTTTGGTGGTTCTTTTGATACCGTTAGCTTATAAAAATCTGCAGCGGCCTTACGTAAACGTTCCAATGAAATACCTAGGTCATCATCTAATGCAAGAATCACTACCTTTTGCATATCAAGTGCAGTTAAGCGATATAAAAATGCTAATTTCGCTATTGATTCACGTACCTCAAATGTTAGTAGGCTTGCCGGGACTAGTTGCTCCGATAAGCCCGCTTGCAGCAATTCAAAGTCAAACTGGTCAAAATAAAACGGATATACCTTTTGCTGTTTATCCTTACTACTAGCATCAGCTTGTAAATCATCTGGAATCCTTGTACTTACAGGCTTAAAAACATCTATGAAGGCACGTGATACATCTTTATATTCTGCATCTCTTGCAGATGGAATAAAACGCTGACGTAACTTCCGGTAAGCCTGCTCACCAATTTTACTAAATAAAAACATCGAGAGCAGTGGATCTTTCATAAAGCTATCTGCATCAAGTGGACGTATCAGCTCATATAAAAAGCTTCGTTGTTCAGCATCTTCTTTTTTCCATGTGCGTAACAGACCAATTGCTTCGAGCGCAATACGAGCCTCAAATACTTTGCCAATAGGAAGCCCTAGCACATTCATTAAAAAATAATGTGTCATTTGTTGGCTGGGCATTTGCTCAGCTTCTGCCCAAAGTGTTAAATAAAGGCTGATTGGTTCCGCTCCAATTAAAGGCTGATAAAAAAGCGTTACTAATTGACGTTCCTGCGTAGAAAGTGCATGAGGTAGACGAATATCAAAAGGATCGGCGGGCTGCAATTCCTTATACAAATGGATCAACGTCATTCACCCTCTCTGTTTTTCCTATAATTTCTGTTCTGTCTGACGTTGGATAATCTCTTTAATTTCTTCAATAAAAACATTGATATCCTTAAATTGACGATAAACCGATGCAAAGCGCACATAAGCAACCTCATCGATTTTCGCTAAGCGATCCATTACCATTTCTCCTACATCCTCGGATCGGACTTCAGAATTCCCAATGCGACGAAGGTCTTTTTCAATAGACATTACTAATCCCTCAAGAACTTCAAGAGAAACAGGGCGTTTTTCGCAAGCACGAATAAGCCCACGAAGTACCTTTTCACGGCTAAATTCTTCTCGTGAACCTTCCTTTTTCACTACAACTAACGGTGTCTCTTCAATTTTTTCAAACGTTGTAAAGCGGAAGCCACATGACTCACATTCACGACGTCTACGAATTTCTTTATTATCATCTACAGGCCTCGAATCCACAACACGCGTTCCGTTAAATTGGCAAGATGGACATCTCATATAATTACTCTCCTGATTTCACAACAATTTAATATTTCTATTATAACAAATTTCCTACGCGTAAGAAAAGCGCATTCACGCTAGTGTGCTCATGATAAACCTTGAAAGGAGAAAGTACAAGCATAGATTCGAAATTTAAACTGCTTCCTAAATAAAAAAAGCACATTGAAATCACCGGGATTTCAATGTGCTCCGTCTAATTGTTATTATGCATTAACTGTTTCTAAAGCTTTTGCCACTTTTTTCACTAGATCAACAACACGTGCAGAATAGCCCCACTCATTGTCGTACCAAGCAAGTACTTTTACTTTACGGTTACCCATTACCATTGTAGAAAGTCCATCAACTGTAGAAGAGTAAGTTGTTGTATTGTAATCAGATGATACTAGAGGCTCAACTGAGAAGTTTAAGATACCTTTCATTGGACCTTCTGTAGCAGCCTTCACAAATGCAGCATTGATAGAATCTACAGTTACATCAGTATTTAAATCAACTACTAGGTCAACTAATGATACGTTTGGTGTTGGAACACGAAGTGCCATACCATGAATTTTGCCTTCTAATTCTGGTAACACTAATTTTAATGCTTTTGCAGCACCTGTAGATGTTGGAATGATAGACTGTGCGCAACCACGTGCACGACGTAAATCTTTATGTGGATTGTCTAAATTCTTTTGGTCATTTGTATAAGCGTGAACTGTTGTCATTAATCCGCTTTCGATACCAAATGTGTCATTTAATACTTTGGCAACTGGTGCTAAGCAGTTTGTTGTACAAGAAGCATTTGAAATAACATCATGTTTTGCGATATCAAGTTTCTCGTCATTTACACCTAAAACAATTGTTACGTCCTCGTTTTTACCAGGTGCTGTTAAGATAACTTTCTTTGCGCCTGCTTCTAAGTGCATTGCTGCTTTTTCACGATCATTAAATTTACCAGTTGCTTCAATAACGATATCTACACCCATTGTTGCCCATGGTAATTTTAATGGGTCACGTTCGCTAATAATTTGAACGCGTTTACCATTTACAATTAAAGCATCGCCAGCTGGTTCAACTGAACCCTCAAATGTTCCGTGATTTGTGTCATACTTAATCAAATGTGCTAACGTTTCAGCTGGATAGCTAGCGTTAATTGCAACTATATTTAAACCTTCTTGCACGATCGCTTGGCGGAAAACCATACGTCCGATACGTCCAAAACCATTAATAGCAACTGATACTGTCATTTATAAAATCCTCCTGTGAGTACATACTCAAATTAATTATATACTTTATGGTGATTAGTATAACACAATTTTAAAAAAGATGAACATTATATATTCATAATATTAAAGTTCTTATTTTCTGAAAAATAAAATCGCCTAAATTAGTCCTTATTATGGTATAAATCCACCAAAAAATGCATAGCAAAATGTTCTTGCTACGCATCTCATAGTGAATGTTGTGGCACTTTAAATCGGGTGATTTCCGTTCCAGGCTACTCGCTTTGTTGCTGTCGCTTCGCTTTCGCACAGATAAAACATTGTTGCTGTCGCTTCGCTTTCGCACAGATAAAACATTGTTGCTGTCGCTTCGCTTTCGCACAGATAAAACATTGTCGCTGACGCTTCGCTTTCGCGCAGAGCAGAGCTTCCTGTGGGCGAGCGTCGAGCCGCCCAGCCGGAACGGAAGTCAACCCTCGTTTTATTGAAAGAGCCATACTTTATTTAATATGACACCTTAATATCATTGAAACAAACAACAAGAAAGCGTAGCAATATGTCATTGCTACGCATCGAATGGTTTTACAGATTTTTAATTAATTACGTCCCAATATGTCAGGATTTTTTTTAATTGGTGCTCTGTTTGTTCTAAATTCTCATTATTATAAATAACCGCATGGGCACCTTTTTCTTTGACTGACATTGGTAACTGAGAATGTATTCGAGCTAGTGCATCCTCTTTCGATAAGTTGTTACGCTCCATTAATCGACGGAGCTGTACCTCTTCACTAACCGATACAACGATAATACGCTCGACAAAATGCTGTAACTTACTTTCAAATAACAGTGGAATATCCATTACAACATGCTTTTCCCCAGCCTCTAAATAAGCATCACGCTGTCGTAACATTTCCTTACGAATAGCAGGATGCATAATATCATTTAACATTTTACGCTTTGCAGGCTCGTGAAAAATAATATCGCCAAGCTTGGCACGATTTAAACTACCATCTTCTAGCAATATATCTTGTCCAAAATTTTCAGCTATTAACTTTAAAGTCTCCGTTCCTGGTTCTACAACATCACGCGCTACAATATCTGCATCGACAATCGGTAAGCCAAGTGCTGTCATCATTTTTGCTACTGTACTTTTTCCGCTCGCAATACTTCCTGTTAGTCCGATAATCATAGTTAAATCCCCTTTAATGTTGACAATTTGGGCAAAAGACTGATGTGCGCCCACCTATCGTCATTTGGCTCGTTGCAGTTCCACACGTTGGACACATCTTCTTCCCATACATTTGCAGTCGATTCTGCATACTTCCAGCTTCACCATTGATATTACGATAATCTGAAATAGTCGAACCTCCTGCTTCAATGCTTTGGCGCAAAATAGCGACAATCGCCTCGAATAACGCACGCTTACGCTTTTCACTAATGCGGTTCAATGTGCGGGCCGGATGAATTTTTTGAGCAAATAATGCTTCTGTAGCATAAATATTGCCACAGCCCGAAATAACCTGCCCATCCATAATTACATCCTTAACAGCCTTTTTCTCATATTTCGGTAACTTTGATTTCGCAATAAAATAATCACAAGCTATTTCATCGAATGGCTCTGGCGCCATTTTTGTTAATGGTGCATGATCCTCAATTTTTGTTAAAAATCGTAGTTCACCAAAGCGGCGTATATCCGAATAAATTAAATAGCCACCATCTGCCATTTGAAATGTAGCATGAATATGCTTTTTAAATTTCTCCTCCTGGATTTCCTCAGGTGAATTCACCACAAACCATGCACCTGTCATCCCTAAATGACTAACAAGCACATAAGGGACCTCCTCTTTCAGCAAATGAAAAAAGATGTATTTTGCACGTCGTTCGATTTTTGTAATCGTCATTTGAGACAAGGATATTTCAAATGCATCAGGCTCAGCTTGCTTCACGATACATTGCTTTCCCTCCCCAAAGGAAAAACGAATAATCTCAGATAGTTGAACCTGTTGAATTGTACGCCCTTCAATCTTAGGTTTTAATGCCTGGACGACACCTTCAACCTCTGGTAATTCAGGCATTTTAACCCCTCCTTATTTTGCTTCGTACCAAGTCGCACCGTAGTTAAAATCTACTTTTAATGGTACTGAAAGCTCGATTGCGTTCTCCATAACTTCTGGTACTATTTTTTCAAGCAATGCAATCTCCTCTTTAGGTGCTTCAAAAATTAATTCATCATGCACTTGTAATAGGAGTTTTGCTTGCATATTTTCTTTTTTCAAGCGAGCATCCATATCAATCATTGCTTTTTTAATAATATCAGCTGCACTTCCTTGAATTGGTGTATTCATCGCAGTACGCTCTGCAAAGCTTCGTAAATTGAAATTTGAGCTCGTAATGTCAGGTAAATATCGACGTCTATTTAAAATCGTTGTCACATAACCATTAAACTTCGCATCTTGGACGATATCATCCATATATTGTTTTACACCTGGGAAACTCGCAAAATACTTCTCGATAAATGTAGCAGCTTCCTTACGAGTAATATCCAAGTTTTGCGATAAGCCATAGTCACTAATACCATAGACAATACCAAAATTAACTGCTTTTGCAGCGCGACGCATATTACTATCGACCTCATCTTCTGAGACATGGAATACATCCATTGCAGTACGTGTATGAACATCCATACCTTCACGGAAAGCTTCGACTAAATTTTTATCCTTCGACATGTCGGCCAATACACGCAATTCGATTTGCGAATAGTCGGCAGAAAATAAAATCCAATCTTCTTTCGATGGCACAAACGCTTGACGAATTTTTCTCCCTTCTTCTAAACGAATCGGGATGTTTTGCAAATTCGGATCAGTTGAGCTTAAACGCCCTGTAGCCGTTAGTGCTTGTTGGAATCGAGTATGCACCTTTCTATCCTCTTCATGGATTTCCTTTAGCAGGCCTTCGATATAAGTTGACTGTAATTTCCCAAGCTGACGATATAAAAGAATATGCTCAATAATGGCATGCTCTGGTTTTAATTTTTCCAATACATCTGCTGCAGTGGAGTAGCCTGTCTTTGTCTTTTTAATAACAGGAAGACCTAGTTTATCAAAGAGAATAACACCCAATTGCTTTGGTGAATTAATATTAAAGGCTTCTCCTGCCTCCGTATAAATCTCCTGTTCAATCACAACTAGTTTGTCATTTAGATCCTGCCCCATTTTCTCTAATGTGGCACGATTGACCGTAATACCTTCACTTTCCATTTCCCCTAAAATAGAAGCAAGCGGAAGTTCTAAGTTTTTATAGAGTTCGAACTGTTCATTTTCCTTTAACAATGTCTCAAGCTTTGGCTGTAAAGACCACACAGCAAAGGCTTTACGACTGGCATGCTCAGCAAGTACATCTATAGCTGGTATAGCTCGTTTCGCCCCTTTACCATAAACGGTCTCATTTGCCTGCACATTACGATAGCCTAGTTCTTTCGCAAGTGTTGCCACATCATCTCCACTTAGCGCAGGATTATTAATATAAGAAGCAAGCAATAAGTCAAATTCCACACCAGCTAAATGTATTCCCGCACGTTTTAACGCAGCCTGAGAAGCTTTAGAATCAGACATGTACTTAATTTTAGTAGCGTCTTCTAACCAGTGGCGAAGGACATCTGATTTAGCCACAATATCAAACGGCACGTACATTGTTTTCGTTCCATCCGTTAGTGCAATGCCTAGTTGCTGACAAGTATGATAATGCTCGTTCTCTAGCTCCAAGTGCAATGCCATTACATCTTTTAAATGCTCTTGTTTTACTTCTTGCACAATTTCATAGTCAAAAGGTGCTTGTTCCTCTTCTTGGACAGTAAAATCACTTTTTTCTAGCAATGATTTAAAGCCAAGCTCTCGCCACACGCTAATTAATTCTTCCTCATTCGGACCACTATAGGCAAGGTCAGAAAGCGTAATATCAATCGGCGCATCTGTAAAAATAGTAGCTAGCTTTTTACTCATTAGTGCCTGATCTTCATTAGCAACTAATTTTTCTTTCATTTTAGAAGCCTTCACCTTATCCATTGCCGCATAAAGTGACTCTACAGACCCATGCTCTTTCAGCAATTTAACCGCCGTTTTTTCACCGACACCTGGTACGCCAGGGATATTATCTGAAGAATCCCCCATTAAACCTTTCATATCAATAATTTGTTGAGGCGTTAAGCCGTATTTTTCTGCAATAAAGGCTGGTGTATTTATTTCAATTTCAGTAATACCTTTTTTAGTAATGTAAACTGTTACTTGCTCAGTCGCGAGCTGTGTTAAGTCACGATCTCCCGATACTACGATGACATCCATATCCTGTGAAGAAGCTTCTTTGGCAAGTGTCCCAATAATATCGTCCGCCTCGTACAATTCAAGCTCATAACGCTTAATACCATAAGCATCAATAAGCTTACGTATATAAGGGAACTGTTCAGATAATTCTGGTGGAGTCTTTTGGCGACCACCTTTATATTCCGTAAATGTCTCATGACGGAAGGTTGTCTTACCCGCATCAAAGGCAACTAAAATTTTCGTTGGTTGCTCTTCCTCTAATATTCTTTGAAGCATTGTTGTAAAGCCGTACACTGCATTTGTATGAATTCCACTATCATTCGTCAATAATGGCAGCGCAAAAAACGCGCGATATGCTAAACTATTGCCGTCCAATAATAGCAATTTTTCCTTTGTCATGATTTTATCCTCCTGCGTTGTCGTCTTCTTAATTGTAAAACGAAAACGTATGTTTGAAAACGCCTCTTCCTTTTACTTTATCGAGAAAACGGTTTTTTTACCAATCATAACGTTGAAAATCGCCAAATTTTCTACATCAATATATTTGCTTCTAATCGACTACACAAAAAAAAGCCAATCACTCATTGTAATTGACTTCTCAGATGTTATTCACTGACTTTACTTGTTTTTTCTTTACGATAGAAAACCTCTTCATATATGACTGTCAAAATAAAGGCATTCATAAAGGCAAATACTAAAAATAATGGCATACCACCAAGCTGCGGATGTGTAAGCTCTGTATTAAACACCATTACTGTGCCGATTTGCGCTAAGAAGAAAATGCAGCCAATCCCTACTTGCCAAATAGGACGCTTGACCTTACGTTTTTCGTACCAAAATATTCTTTTAAATATCTTTCGTACATCTTCAGCAATGACTAAACCTAATAAAAACAAAATAACAAAAAATACTGGTATATGATAAACACTTTTTGTGATCCATGCAAAATCTGATAGACGGAAGAAAAGTGTAAATATCGATGCAATACTACAGGCTATTCCTAAATTTTGGAGCCACTTGCTAATTTGCAATTTCACAACTATTACCCCCATTTTTTAATTCTGAACATTATCATTCTATCAGATAATAGTCATATACGAAACACAAAATTATAAATTTCTATCATTTTCATAACATGCCATTGATTCTGGAAAGATTTTTATAATAAATATGGTTAACATTACCTAAAACCAGACCATAGAAATTAAAATAAATTGCTCATCATCAAAAGTCGGGGATGATAATTGTTAAAACGTATGCCATTTATCTTCATTCAATAGAAGACTTCTACCTCTAAAGATGGTGAGTCTAAGAACGCCACGTCCTGTGCAATTTATCTGTGCGAAAGCAAAGCGTCAGCGCCAAAACGCCCAGTCGGAACGGAAATCAACTCCACGTTATGGCGAGGAGCCTTCGTATTCTTGTTAGTTTCATGGATAATGTAAAAAAGCCGTCTCAAAAAATTTGAGACGACTTCATATACTTATCCCTGCAAGAATAATAGTATTACTTAATATAGCCAGATAATATTTTTGCATATGGTGAAGTGGATGGCAAAATAATGACCGTATCTTCCCCTACAGTTTTCTTATAGGATTCTAATGTACGGTACAATGAATAGAATTCAGGATCTTGAGAGAACGATTTATTGTAAATCTTCGCTGCTTCCGCTTCACCTTCCGCTTGAATCAATGCTGCATCCTTTTTGGCTGTTGCCAGCAATTCTTGAACTTGCTTATCTGTTTGAGCTTCAATACGACGTTTCTCAGCATCACCTTCTGATAGGTATTTTTGCGACATTGATTCACGATCCGAAATCATATTTGTAAATACTGATTGCTCATTTTCAGTAGGCAAGTCGATACGACGAATACGAACATCTATTACTTCTATTCCATATTTATCATTTGAGAGTAACTCATTGACACGTGCAGTTACCTGATCATTGATACTCCCACGTGAAGAATCTTCATCATTAATAATCTGCTTATATTCTATTCGACCAAGCTCCGAACGAATAACTGAATAAATAAACTCTTCCATACGTGATTCAACTTTTTCTATTGTTCCTGCATTAGAAATTAATTGCTTTGGATCTGTAATACGCCAAACGGCATAGTTATCGATAATAATTCGTTTTTTATCTTTTGTATTAATTTCTTCTTCAGAAACTTCATACGTCATTTGGTTTTTTGGTAGCTTTGTTACACTTTGGATAAATGGAACTTTTATTTTCAAGCCAGGCTCACTCTGAAATTTCACTACTTCTCCAAACTGTCTAACAACTGCGTATTCGGACTCTTTAACTATATAAACATTAGCAAATAATATAATGGCAATAGCAAAAATGGCTGTTAATGTTGCAGCAAGAGAAATATATTTTTTCGGATTCATCGGGTTTTTTTTCGACATTTTAATTACATTATCCCCTGTATCCCCTTCTTTCGAAGCAGTATTTTTGGATTTACCCGATAAAAAATTTAGGAATTTTTCAAGATCCTTATTTTTCTGATCCATTAGTTACCGCTCCCTTCTTTTTTCTCTTTTGAAGTCTCCTGTGTCGCAGGTGTCTCCTGTTTCGTAGGTTGTAATGCTTGAAGAGGCAAGTATTTCATTGTACTACCATCATCATTCATAATATAAATTTGTGCTTTAGGTAAAACATTTTCAAGCGTTTCTAAAATTAAACGCTCACGTGTAATTTGTTTATTGCCCTTATATTGCTCATACATTTTATTAAAGACAGCTACATCCCCTTGAGCTTGTTCTATACGCGCTGTTTTTTCACCTTGAGCCTTTGAGATAATTGCATCCTTCTCACCTTGTGCCTCACTAATTCGCTGATTCTTATATTTTTCTGCTTGATTAATTTTTGTATTTTTCATTTCGCGTGCGTCTGTAACTGCTGTAAAGGCCGCACGTACATCTGCATTCGGTAATTCAACATCCTGTAGTTTTACCCCTAAAACACTTATACCAATATCGTATTTTTCAATAAGAGAAACGAGTAAATCCCTTGATTTTGCTTCTATGTCCGCTTTTCCCTCAGTTAACGCAGCATCGATTTTGGAACTTCCAATAATTGATCGAATCGCACTCGATGTAGCGCTATGTAATATCTTTTCTGGATCTTGTGAGTTGAATAAATACTTATTCGGTTCTGTAATCTTCCATTGAACTACAAGGTCTGTTAAAACAATATGCTCATCCCCTGTAATCATTTTTGTTTCAGCATCATAAGTTTCCAATTCCCCATCTTTATTTTGCTTATAGCCAAATTTCAAGCTAAATGTTTCCTTCGATAAAACCTCAACCGATTGTACAGGCCAAGGTAATTTAAAATGTAAACCAGGTTCTGTTACTGTATCATCGGCACGACCGAACGTAATGACAACTGCTTGTTCTGATTCATCTACCGTGTACCACGATGTAAATACAGAAATAAGTGCTACAATGCCGAAAATTCCAAGTCCCACCATCATTAGTGACCTTTTCACACTCATGTCTAATCCTCCCTTTAAGCTTAGTACTATTTTATACGGAACACTTAACAAAAAAGTTTCAAAATATTTTAATAAACGAATATTCTATGTAGGCAGTTTGACATAAGTAACAATGTGAAAATATCATACGTTTCTGCATTGAAATCTTAGAAGACCAAAAAAATAAAAATCCTGTTACCATTTAAGGCAACAGGATATTGACAACTAGATGTTCAAATGCTGGGAAAAATGTTGTTGATAAAACAATGCTAATTAATGCAGCTACAATCATAGCAAGACTTGCAAAAGTGCCTTCAAGCTCACCAAATTCAAATGCTTTAGAGGTACCCGCACCATGTGCTCCCATTCCTAACAGTAGACCTCTAGAGGATGGTCGTTGGAAACGACATACTTTTATTACTAACGGTGCTATTAGACTCCCTAAAATACCAGTCACCATAACGAAAACAGCAGTAAGGGTAGGAGAGCCACCAATCATATTGGAGATGTCCATCGCTATTGGTGTAGTGACTGAGCGCGGAACTAAGCTATGCACAAGCTCATTATTTAATCCAATTACTACAGCAATGGTAAATGATGATGTAATAGCAACTGCTGAACCAACTGAAATACTTAGAAAAATTTCAAAAGCATGTTTCTTTAATAGATTAAAATTTTTATAGATTGGAACCGCAAATGCAACTGTTGCTGGCCCTAGTAAATTTGATAAAATACCGGCTCCTGCAGAATAGGATTTATAAGATGTACCCGTTAGTAGCAAGATGATAATTACCACTAATGGTGTGATCAGTATAGGTGATAACCATTCGTTCTGAAACTTTTTATAAAACATTTTACTAGTATAAAAAATTACAATAGTACCTAGTAAACTTACTATAGCTATTAAAAAGCTCATGCAGTACCACCTTTCTTTCGCTGGTCTAGCAATTGCGCTGTGAAACCTGTTGCAAACATTACAACTATGGCACTCAATACAATTACAAGCACTGCTTTCACACCTTGCTCACCGAATAATGCAGTATAATCGATTACTCCGATAGCAGATGGAATGAAAAATAGTAATAATTCACTAAGTAATAAACCTGCACCTAGCTCAATCCATTCAAGCTTAATAATATGAAACTGCAAAAGTAAAAACAATAAGACTAGTCCAATTATGCTCCCTGGAATCGGCAAGTGAAGTAGACGTGCAATACTATTCCCAACAAATAAAATTACATAAAGATAGCCGATTTGCACGATACTTTTGACGATTTTCATGGTCATCCTTCTTTCAATTTTTTATCCTGCTTAAATGGTCAGTTATATTAAACACTTCTAGATTAAAGTGTGATTATTAGCTGAACATATAAGCCTAATTAATTCAACTAATAAGTACATTGATTGTTAGTTCATATTGTTGAATTGTATTAAAGAAATTAAGATGTCATATTAAATTATGGATTTTCGGCAAAACGAGTGGGTTGATTTCCGTTACAACTGGGCGCTTTCCTGGGGGCGTCCGATGAGCCGCTTCACTCGCGTTGCTCGCTCCAGGGTCTCATCTGTGACGCTGATCCCCAAGGAGTCGCCAAGTCTCCACTCCAATCAACCACTTCTCTTAGCATCTATCTTCTGGCATATCACTCTAATTTATAGTGATAAAACAAAACTAACAAATAATTTTTTGTGCGAAAGCGTATTGCTAACGTAACAACAACATAAGCAAAGGAAGGAAAGCGAGTAGCCAAACGGAAATCCCCCTCATTTAAAGCTCCACATCATTCTATTTTATCAACACTATGAACTAACAATCAGTACATTGCTTATTAGCTGAACATTATGCTACTATACTTTACACCTATTTGTGTTACGTGTAAAACAGAAAAAGAATCTACCACCAAAAAATTTGGCAATAGATTCTTCCTATTGTGGCGTAACTAAGCAACACAATCAAAAATCTCATAGTTAAATAAAGATTTTTGGCTTTTTTATAGTCTTAATAATTATATAGGGGGTTTCTACTAACAAGTATAAGGCCCCATTGTGAATTTAAAATTGTGATATTGTAAAGAAATCGTTAATTTTTCGGGATCATGACAATCATTTTTGTCCCTACGCCAACTTCACTTTCTACCTGAATGCGACCATGATGAGCCTCTACTAAGTGCTTCACAATAGCAAGCCCTAAACCCGTCCCCCCAGAATTTCGGCTTCGCGCACGATCCACACGATAAAACCGTTCAAATACACGGGCAATTTCATGCTTTTCAATTCCTATACCTTGATCTTCTATTTCAATAATGCCGTACGTTTCATTTTCCGTTAATCGAATTGTAACGGTTGTATTTTCTGGTGAGTAGGTAATGGCGTTGGTAATTAAATTAGTGACAATTTGGATGATACGATTCGCATCACCCATTACTTGAACATCACGTTTTATATCAACATGAAAACTCATGTTTTTCTCATCAAGACGGGGTCCCGTCAGCTCTGCTCCACGTATAAGTACATCTTGCAAGCCCATCGGCATAATATTAACAGTAAAACCATGCTGTTCAATTTTCGACAACTCCAGTAAATCCTGGATAAGCATCTGCAGACGGTTACTTTCCTTATAAATAATTTCTAAAAAAGATAGCAGCATTTTTTCATCCTTATACGCACCATCCAGTAAAGTTTCAGAAAAGCCTTTAATAGATGTAATAGGTGTACGCAATTCATGGGATACATTTGCTACAAAGTCCTTACGAATCTGCTCTAAACGAACAAGCTCCGTAATATCATGCATAACGATAACAACACCAAGCCATCGACCATGATCTCCTATAACAGGTGCTCCGTACACTTCCTTATTATAAAGCTCCTGTTGGACCTCCATTTTAATTTGTTGTCGATAAGGCATTTCAGTTAGAAACACATGGTCGATAAATTGCTCAAGAGATTTAGGTAAACCTATGGTACGAAAAACTTTTCCTTGTACATCGTCAATTTGCATACCAAAACGCTCTAAAAATACACGGTTCACGATAGATATATTCCCTTCACGTCCAATCATCATGAGGGAACTTCCCATGTTTTCAATTAACGTTTTAAGCCTTTCCTCTTCTACTTCGCGAATCGTCGTAATATCCTGTAAATTACGCGCTAAAATATTGATGGAGTGACTAAGTGGCATCATGCGCTCATGCTCATTTTCATGGGCACGAGCACGGTAATTTCCCTTCGCCAGTTCAAGTGCTGTATCTGTCACGTCATCAATAGGAGCAGTGAAATTCCGAATCATATAGCGAATTACAATAGCTATTAAAATAAGAGCTATTATAAAAAGAATTGCTAGTACTACATAAAGTCGCGCGTGAATAATCGATAATAGAGAATCTTTTGCCTCTTTGTTTTGAGCAGTATACAGCGCCTCTTTATCTTCCTTGGATAGTTCAATCTTTCGTTCATCTAATACTTGGTTAATGGATTCTTGCATCTGTAAACTAGCCTGCTCATTGTACTGTTCTATATAAACAGGAAAAAGCTGACCTATAATAATCATTAGGACAGCTAATATCGTTCCAAGCAATAGCATGAATGTCAAGAATAAGCGGTTGCTCATTGATTTCATGTCGTCTTCGGCTCCTCAAATTTATAGCCAAGGCCGCGAATTGTCTTGATGAACATCGGCTTACGGCTATTTTCCTCGATTTTGTCGCGAAGGTGGCTTATGTGCACATCCACAATTCGAGTATCGCCAGCAAAATCATACTTCCATACAGCACTTAATAGCTGATCACGAGTTAAAACACGGTTTTTATTTTCAAGTAAATAAATGAGTAGTTCAAATTCCTTTGGTGTAAATTCCAGCGCCTCATCCTGTAAAAATACTTCAAAACGCTCAGGAAAGACACGCAATTGTCCAAATTCATACATTTTCTCTTGCGGCTCATTCTTATCTTCAGCCACTATATTTTGTGTAAAACGTCTTAAAACAGCCTTTACCCGTGCTAACACCTCACGCGGACTAAAGGGCTTCGTCATATAATCATCTGCCCCTAGCTCTAGACCAAGTACTTTATCGAACTCGTCATCTTTTGCTGTTAGCATTATAATAGGTGTATTCATACGTTGTTGACGAATTTGTTTACAGACTTCCATACCATCAAGCCTTGGAAGCATCAAGTCTAATAGAATTAAATCTGGCTGTAAGTCAATAGCCTTATCAAGACCCTCTTGACCATCTGCAGCTGTTTCTACAACATATCCAGCCTGCTCTAAATTATATTTCAATAATGTCGCAATAGAAAATTCATCTTCTACAACTAAAATCGTTTTTGTCATGTGTAATGCCCCCGTTAGTGATTTGAAACCCCCATTTCAAATCTAAAGACGTCTATAAAGTAAATGGTGGTGTCACCAGCAAAGTACCTTCAATCACAAGCTGCTTTTGCTCATTATAAGAGTGCACCGATACAGTAATTGTATTTTGTAATTTATTTACTTCTGTTACCTCTAAAAGAGTATCAAATAATTCATAATGATAGAGCGGTTCTAAATACTTTAAATGTTGCTCAATAATTCGTGCACCTGGTCCAGGAATATACTTTGACACAGCTGACGTAATAATACCATTTAACATGATTGTTGGTACGATTGGCTTTTGAAAAGGTGTCATCGCAGCATATTCATGTTGAATATAAAGTGGATTACTATCATTCGTAAGTCCTAAATAAAGCAGTAAATCCTTATCTTCTATCTTTTCGGTAATATGAATCTTCTCGCCAACTGTAATTTCATCAATAGTGAGACCAAGCTTACTGTTTTTTTGAAGCAAAAATACGCCAACCCCTTTTCTATCATATACCTTCATAGTATCAATTTTATTCCAAAAGTACAACGAAAAGCAGAATAACCCTTTGATCTTCATTTAGCAAAAGGGATTCGTCTGTGTGTGATCCCCTAGGAGTCGCCCAGCCTCCACTCCAATCAACTTTTTACATAGCATACGTTTTTACAAATTGTCTCCTCAACTCATGAGTTATGACACTTTGAACATAATCCGTTATCATTCCATTTATCCACCGTTTTATAGACAAATTCAAAGCCCAGCTCAAATCAACGTTTGAGCTGGACTATTTTGGCTGTTTTTGTCTATTTACTCGTCTATAATCAATATTACATAAAACGTATAGTTGTAGACAAAAAGTGGTGATTATCTACTATATTGAAATCCTAAAAAAATCGAAGACAAAAGAAAATGATTTGATTTTAATGAAATGTGAATAATTCAGGTTAAACTAACAAGGAAGGTCGCTCATAAAAAGCGATCTTCCTTTTTTAGCATACGCTGCACCCATTGCTGACGTTTAAAAAATTGATAAGAGTAGCCTATTACTAAAGAGAATAGTATTCCGCTAATAATCGTCCCTTCTCGTACATTCAAATGACTACTTAAATAAAGCGAGATTGCTAGCGAAAATAGCATATTGAAAATATCGAAGCTAAAACGAACTTTACCGAAATCCCAATTCATTTTTTGATGAATGGCTAAGCAAGCTGCCTCTAATGGAAAGCTTATAAATTGGATTGCCGCAAGTAGACCAAGCATAATACCATTAATGACACTACAAACGATGACGATTATAAGCCGTTCCATATAGCTATCAAATTGAACTGTATGTAAAATCTCGTATAAAAAGAAATTAATAATGGTCCCTTGTAATAGCACAATCGGTAGCTGCAATAGCTGAATGAGTTGGAATTCTTTGCGTAAAATGATTATTTGTAAAAGAATCAAAAAAACATTGATGATTACCGCTACTGTGCCAATCTTGATGCCCGTTAGCAAGCCCATACTACTATTTAAGGCTTCCACTGAACCCATTCCAATGTTGGCATGAATGAGGAACGTAGCAAAAATACTTACTACTGTTACACATGTAAGTAGCACAAAGCTTTTTTGTATAAACTTTAAAGCGTCTTGCTTCATTTCACTACTTTTTCAAGCAACTGCTGTGGCACTTCATTTATACAATACGTCTTCAAATCCATCGCATGACTATAAACACCGTGATAGTCTGAGCCACCTGTCATAAATAAGTTATATTTTTCTGCTAAGGCGCGCACTTTCGCATGATCCATTTCATCATGATCTGGGTGAATTAAATCAATGCCATCAAGACCTAGCGCTACAAGTTCTTCTATTAGTTCATAAGAATCAAGCTGACCAGGGTGCGCTACTACTACCAATCCACCATCTGCCTTAATCGCCTTTACCGCTTCAAAGGCATCGACATATTCAATATCCTCTGACACTAAACCACCATTTCCGAACAATTCCTTATATAATTGCTTATATTCCGCCGTATCTGGGTGTGCCTTAGTTATCGCACGCATTATATGCTGCTTAAATAAAATACCGCTCGCTTTCGCGTAGCTTAAAGCTTCCTCCAAATGTAATGAATAGCCTGCCTCTATTATTTTTTTCGCTTGCCACATGCCGTGCGCGTGACGTCGCTCCTGAAGCGGATTACAAAGACCTAATATGTGCTCGCTTTTTGCTTCTATGCCGTAGCCAAAAATATGAACGGGGCGATTGCGCTTAAAATCAAAAGCTGAGATTTCAATACCAGAGATAAACTGCAAATTATACTTTTTCGCCATTTCGATGCTTTCTGGAATATGCATCGTCATATCATGATCAACAATACTAATATGCGTTAAATTTCTTTCGACGGATAGCCTACATAACTGCTCGATTGTATCTGCAGCATCTGAGTATATACTATGTAAATGTAAGTCTGCCTTCATATTTCCCACTCCCTTTATAAGCAATATTTATAAATTGTTTTTGCAACGCCATGCTCGATATTTGATGGAACAATAGCATCTGCATATTCCTTCAATGTAGGAATGGCATTGTTTACTGCAACGCCGACCCCTGCTACTTTAATCATTTCAATATCATTAAAGTGGTCGCCAATTGCAATAGCCGATTGGATTGGTAAATTTAAATAATTCATTAACACTTTAAGCGCCTCACCTTTACTTACGTTTGCTGGCAAAATTTCTAAATACGTATTTTCAGATTGAATAATTGTTACATCGGACATTGACACTTTTTCAAAATAGTTATAGCATGTTTGAAAGCACGCTTCTTCATTAATAATTAATATTTTATAAACGATATGTGAGGTTAAAAAAGCGACACTCGGTAATAGTTGCACTGTTACTTTATCCTTTGCTGTGTATGTTCGAATCGTGTCCGTTTCATTTAAAATGTAAATTCCTTCATCTGTATAAATACAAATGTTCAACTTATTATTTAAAGCCATGTTGACAAAGCCTAATGCAAATTGTATTGAAATATGTCGCTCATAAATGACACGCTTTAGTTGGTAATCCATTACTTTGCCGCCGTTATATAAAATAACAGGATACTTAATCTGAAGTTGCGCAATTAATGGCTGAACCGATTGCTCTACGCGACCTGTTGCAATTGTAAAAATGCCACCCTCGTTTTGAAATTGTTGAATTGCTTTTAAATTTTGTTCGCTAATTTGCTGATTTTGATCTACTAATGTTCCATCAATATCACTTACAACTACTTTATACATAGACAAACTCCTAACTGTTTAAATCGCCTTTTCCTCATGCTTCATTACATGTATGCGGTCCGTATTTAATGTTATGCATACTTCTCCTTCGTAAAATTGCGTTGGTGCTACATCATCAATCAACCATTTCTGCCCTTCAATTTGAACAGTGTAGCGAACAGAGCTACCTAAAAAACTATGCTTGCAAATTTGACCTTTTAGATGCAATGTTCCTTGATGTTGCTGCTGTCTATCCTTATGCAAAGTCATTTGCTCTGGGCGAATCATTAAGCTCACTTTTTCTCCTACTGACCAATTATTGCTACGCTTTGGCATTGTAATTATGTCTGTTGTTGTTCGAATATGAAGCTGGTCGTCTATTGCTGTAATTTTTCCCTTGTAAAAATTGGCAACACCGACAAAATCGGCCACAAACTTATTAGCCGGTGTATTGTAAATTTCCCATGGTGTACCGAATTGGCAAATTTCTCCTTTATTAAAGACAGCAATTTTATCTGAAAGCGACAATGCCTCCTCTTGATCGTGCGTAACAAAAATGGCTGTAATATTCGTTTTTTGCTGCATTTCACGTAGCTCATTTCGCACCTCTACACGCATTTTTGTATCTAAGTTACTAAGCGGCTCGTCCATTAATAGCACCTCCTGACCTTGTACCAATGCTCGTGCAAAGGCTACACGCTGCTGCTGACCGCCACTTAGCTCTCTTGGATAACGATGCTCTAGCCCTACTAAGCCGAACATATATAGCATTTGCTGAATTTTCTCCTTCATTTCGGATTTAGTAAATCTTTTTATTTTTAAGCCGTATGCGACATTTTCCTCTACGGTTAAATGAGGGAAAAGTGCGTAATCTTGGAATACTAATGGCGTATCGCGCTTATGCACAGGCAAATGGTTTACACATTTTCCATTAATACAAATTTCACCGCCATCGACCTCATAAAATCCTGCAATCATTCGCATTAAAGTTGTCTTCCCACACCCCGATGGACCAAGCAGTGTAATAAATTGTCCCTTTGGAATCGATAAATTTAAGTTTTCAATCGCTGTAAAATTTCCGAAGCGCTTCGTAACGCTTTTAATTTCAATCATATTAGTCATTTCCGTTCCTCACCTATCGTTATATTTCAAATGTTTTTCCGCGTAATCGGAAAGCTAGCTTCGTTAAAAGTAAAACTGAAATCGCAATGCCGATTAACGTAATTGTGACAGCTGAGGCTGCTCCCCATTGTCCATTACTTAATAATCCAATAATTGTAATTGTGCCCACCGATGTTTTTAAGGAATAGATAAAAATAACGACGCTTAAGCATGTTACGGAGCGTAAAAAGGCAAGTACCATACTTGAAATAAATGATGTTCTCACGATTGGTAGCAGTACCTTAAAATACGTTTGAATACCCGTTGCGCCTAAATTGGTCGATGCTTCCTCTATCGAAGGACCGATTTGCTGTAGAGCTGCCGCATTCGCGCTATAGCATGTCGGCAAATTCCAAATCATAAGCGCTAAAATAATAATGAATGACGTGCCGGTTAACGAGAACATGTCCCCACCAAATGCAAATGCAAAGCCTAAACTTAAAAATACTCCTGGAATTGCACCTGGCAGTACTGCTAAAAAATCCATCCATTTATTTAAACCGAACTGCTTACGCTGTACTAAATATGCGACTAACACTGATAGCAATGCCGCTCCAACTGCTGCACAAACAGCATACACAATACTATTTATAATTTCCTGTTGCTTCCCTACAACGTATGCCATATTGTCCAGCGTAAGAGACCAATCATAGCCCCAAGTTGTTGTAAAAGCACCGTAAGCGAGCGTGCCATATACTAATACAACGACAACACTGACGAACATACAAAAGCTAAATAATAGCCATTTTACCCATGTAGCAATCGGATACGGCTGTAGTGAAGAATCCTTACCCGTAACAGTTACATAAGAGCGTTTTCCAACCCAAAGTCGATTGATTAAAAATAGTGATAATGCTGGTACAAGCATTGTTGTTGCTAGCATTGCTGCTGCCGGAATATCGAACCAGCCCGTCATTTGCGCATAAGCCTCTGTTGAAAGTACAGAAAAGTTACCACCAATAATCATCGGGTTACCAAAGTCCGCTAAAATACTCATTGCCACGACTAGCGCACCACCCGCAATACCTGGTCGGCAGAGCTTTAAAAAGACATCAGTAAATACTTGCCATTTCGTTGCCCCTAAATTGTAAGCAGCATACTCCATTTGAATTGATGCAGCCTTAACTACACCATAAATTACCGCATAGGCATACGGGAAAAAGCTAATTGTTTGAACAGCCCATAAACCGGTCCATCCATAAATATCAAGCGGAATGCCTAAAAGATGATTAGTAATAATTCCTTGTCTGCCGAATAATAAAATGTACGATAATGCCACGATAAATGGCGGTGACACGATTGGTAAAAGTGTCACGATTCGAAACAAACCTTTACAAGGTATATCTAATCGCGCCATCGTATAGGCGAAAATAAAGGCGACAATCGTGCTTGAAAGCGTTGATAAGATCGTAATAAATACCGTATTAACTAACGAATTTCTCCATCTCACATTTGTCCAAAGCTGCGAAAAAATTTCACCGTTCGTTTCCATAACAACACGCGCAATTGGGTAAATAATTAGAAAGGTCATAATCGTTAGCAAGGTGAAAACTAATACCATTAGCAAAGGTTCATTGCGAAGCTTCTTTTTAAATTGCAGCATATTTTCCTTCATTTCACTTGCTCTCCTTTTAAATAGCAGGCTGTCTTGTACAAGCTCATACAAAACAGCCCCGTTGCTGAAAAAATTAGTTTATTTCGTTGTTAAAGGCGTAAAGCGCGATAAAACATCCTCTTTCATTTCTGTTGCCTTTGCACGATCATAGTCAATTAACTTTAATTCTGAAAATGCTGGTACCCCTACCGGCGGAGCGATGTCATCACGTACAGAGTAACGAGCGGTTTCATTGCGAATTAGCTCTTGTCCTTCCACTGAAAGTAACCAGTCGATAAACTGTTGTGATTCATCCATTTGGTCCGTACCAGCTAAAATTGCTGAGCCACCAATTTCAATTGCATTTTCTTCTGGAATAATCGCTTTTATTGGGTAGCCTTTTTCAGCCGCTTTAATAATGTCATGTGCCCAGTGAAGACCAATTGTAAATTCTCCTGTTGATACTAGGTTGATAGAATCTCCACCAGAGGCTGTAAAGTGATGCGCGTTTGCAGCTGCCTGTTCAAAATATTTGAACGCTTCGTCTTCACCTTTTCGGAAAATTTGTGTCGCTGTGTAAATGTAACCACTTCCGACTGTCGCTGGGTTCGGTAAAATTAGTTCGTCCTTATAAGCTGGGTCTGTAATGTCTTCCCATTTTGTCGGCTCTTGTACACCCTTTGCTCCAACTGTTTCAGCGAAGCGCTCCGTATTTAAAACATATGCTAATACTCCTGTATACCAGCCTTGGAAATAGTTATCCTCATTTAAAAACATTGGATCTAAATCTTTCGCATTTGGCGATGCATATTGCGCTAAAAGCTCTGCTTCAGCTAAAGGTTCATAAAACTCTACTGAGCCCCCAATTAATACGTCCGCTTGCGGTGATTTTCCTTCCGCTTGTATACGTGAGCTCGCTTCCCCAGCCGAGTTAAATAGTAAGTAATCCATTTCAATACCTGTAGTTTTTTCGAAGCTTTCCTCAATACGTGTCATTGCATCTTCGTTTAAAGATGAATAGACAACAATTGGCTCACTTGATTTTTTTTGTGCGGACGTATTTGTTACCTCTGCATCGTTTTCATCACCACATGCTGCCAATGCAACAGCTGCCGCTAAAATCATCGCTGTACGGCTAAACACTTTTTTCATGTTAAACATTTATAGTTCCCCCAATTATAATTTTTGGCATGTTTGCCTTTTTAATAGGTTTGCCTCTATTAATGCTGGTTGTTCGGGCAATGATTCGTTTTTATCGAGTGTCTGAATAGTTTGTAATAATAGATTTGCTACTTGCTTCCCCATTTGCTTACGGGGCTGATCCATTGTCGTTAGCTGAATCCAATGTAAGGCTGAGATTTCGATATTATCGAATCCAATGACTGATATTTCTTCAGGAATACGAATATTATGTACGGTTAAATATTCAAGTGCTCCAATTCCTAACAAATCATTTGCTGCAAATACGGCAGTAACTTCATGCTTTTTTAGCAACTGACGCATTCCTTCACGACCATCCTCAATCGTACGCCCACCTTCTTCGAACAAAGAATTTAGCCGATTTT
The DNA here is from genome assembly GCF_050279145.1 of Lysinibacillus sp. NPDC094177. Classification (NCBI taxonomy): domain Bacteria; kingdom Bacillati; phylum Bacillota; class Bacilli; order Caryophanales; family Bacillaceae; genus Lysinibacillus; species Lysinibacillus sp. NPDC094177. The sequence goes on from NZ_JBNNTW010000008.1 coordinate 47,173, forward strand.
TTGCTAGTGTATCCACATATCCTTGCTTTCGCATTTGTCCTGTGAAGGAGGTATCTGGCATACTTAAAAAGCCGATTTCTTTATGCCCTAGCTCAATCAAATATTGCACTGCTTCACAAGCAGCCTTGTAATGATCCACATCTATATAGGGAATATTTAGCTGTGGTACACCCCGCCTTCTTAAAAATACAACCGGAATTTTGAGTGTTTGTAGTAGTTCGATTAGCTGTTCATCGAAATGATCGGGTGTCAGAATTAAACCGTCAAATTGTCTCGATACGGCATTTTTTATAAATTCCTTCTCTTTCTCCGCATCACGAGCGGTACTTCCATATACAACTTGATACCCTGCTGGAAACAATACCTTTTCGATTTCTCTTGCAATATCCGCAAAGAAGGGATCGGTAATATCAGGAATCATGAGGCCAACTGTATAGCTCTTTTTGTGTATGAGGCCACGCGCAAATGCATTTGGCGTATAATTTAGCTCCTTCGCCTTCGCTAATACAAGCTCCTTCGTTTGAATATTAATGTCTGGGTGATTGTTCAGCGCACGGGAAACAGTTGAAACGGATATTCCTAATGATTGCGCGATCGTTTTAATGCTTGGTGCCATAAAAAACTCTCCTTACTATCCTAAATATGCCCTGGCCTATTATCGGTAACGCTTCCGGTAACGTTCCCAATAACAAATCCTATTATAAAAGTAGTTTGTATAGCATATATGTAGTAGCCGTTAAATTCGTGTAAATAAATGTAATGAAAATTAAAATTTATAATCTTCCTATTAATGACTTCTTCTTATATCAATAGCCCTAGATTTGAATGGAATGATGTTAATAATTTGTAAAGACATCGAAAATCTACACAAAAAAAGGAATAGCTCTCCTTATGGACATATTCCTCTTAACACATTATTTTAATATCACTTCAATGAAAAACTTAGTTGAAGATATAAAGGAAACGGCGTAGCGTAAAAAGTAGGTATTTTTCACGCTGCACCTTTTCTTATTAAAAATTATGTAAATAAATTCGTATACGCCGCTTTAACTTCATCAATTAAATTGAATAATGCGGACGGAATTCCTGTAAAGGTAGCGATTGGGTGACTTAAAAACCTACAATCGTACCCATAGATAACATCATAAATGCTAAAATCGCACCTGTTATTGCGTAAAATACATCGTAAAGTGACAATAAGAATAACTAGCCTAGATCAACATTTAGATCTGCAAAAAATAGCCATTGAAAAGTACGCCCAGGAACAAGAGCTCGAACTGATTATGTACGTTGAAAAAATCTCCACACGCAAAAAAGAAAGAATAGAATTGCAACACGCACTGAAAGCAGCTACTAAAGGAGATCGCTTTGTGGTCTATAAACTAGATCGCCTCGATTACTAGATTATGACTAAAGAAATCATAACTTTAATTACTTTAGGGATAGGAAGTATTTTAAATATCTGGGTTCAAGGTTCAATTAAAATTACAACTATAAAAGGATTGATGATCCAATATATCTTCATAATCGCTAATTTTGTGTTAAAACTTATATTATATCAATTATGCCGAGGCATAATTGATTATATTCTCCATTTCGCCCTATTTGTGTGTCCGTTTTCCTGGTGCCAGATACTATCCATCTCTATTTTCTGGTATCCCGTATTTTGTAAGAACATTTTATTTCGACGCACTATTCATCCTACCTTTTGATGTCTCAATACTCGAAAAAAAAAAATCGAGTAGGAATGAATCCCACTCGATTTCATAAACTTTTATTAAGCTAAAACTTTCATAACGTCGCGGACTGCCTCTGCCGATTTATCTAAAGCTGCTTTTTCATTGTCTGTTAATTCAAGCTCAAAGATTTTTTCTACACCATTCGCACCTAATAATGTTGGAACGCCTAGATATAAATCATTGTAGCCATATTCGCCTTCTAAATATGCAATAGATGGAAGTATACGTTTTTGGTCTTTAATGATAGCTTCTGCCATTTCAATAAGTGCCGCTGAAGGAGCATAATATGCAGAACCATTACCAAGAAGGTTAACGATTTCAGCGCCGCCTTTACGTGTACGGTCAACAATCTCTTCAAGACGATCTGCCGGGATTAATGATTCTAATGGAATACCACCAGCGAATGAGTAGCGAGTAAGTGGCACCATCGTATCACCATGACCACCTAATACAAAACCTGTGATGTCTTTTACTGAGATATTAAGTTCTTCAGCTACAAACGCACAGAAACGAGCCGTATCAAGTACACCTGATTGACCGATTACGCGATTTTTAGGAAAACCAGTTTCTTTGAATACTGTGTAAGTCATCGCATCAACTGGATTTGTAAGAACGAGGATTGTTGCATTTGGTGAGTACTTAGCAATTTCCTTGGAAACAACCTTCATCACATCTTGATTAATTTGGACAAGATCGTCACGGCTCATACCTGGTTTACGAGCAACACCAGCAGTAATGATTACTACATCAGAATCTGCAGTATCCGCATAATTAGAAGTACCTTTAACATAAGAATCATACCCTTGCACTGGTGCAGCTTCCCACATATCTAGAGCTTTACCTTTTGTTGGGTTTTCAGCTTGAGGAATATCCACTAACACTACATCACCAAGTTCTTTTTGAGCTGCTAAAAATGCTGCAGTAGCGCCAGTAAAACCGCTACCGATTACTGAGATTTTTTTTCGTTTCAGAGACATTCGAATACGCTCCTTTAAAATTAGGTTATTGATAATCAATTATGCCTCGGCATAATTGCGTCTGGAATCGGCTTTGTGCTTGCACAAAGCCGATTCCATGACAGCCGCCGGAGGCTTAAATTCTTTCAGTGGGTGTTCAAACTCCCGCTGAAAGAATTTAAAAGAGGGAGGAGAATAAATTCTCCTCCCTCGATTAAACAAGTTCATCGTAAATATTTTATTAAGCTAAGGTCAATAGAAATTTACATTTCACCCTAATTATATCGGCAGAATATACTTCCGCTTTAACTATAATTTTCTATTTTAGAATAGGAAATTATAGGTTTTTGATTAACTCAGTAGCGAATTCTGAACATTTCACTTCTGTAGCGCCGTCCATTAAACGAGCGAAGTCGTAAGTTACAACTTTAGAAGAAATTGTTTTCTCTACAGATTTAGTAATCATGTCAGCTGCTTCTTGCCATCCTAAGTGTTCAAGCATTAATACACCTGAAAGTAATACTGAAGATGGGTTTACTTTATCTTGGCCAGCATATTTTGGAGCTGTACCGTGAGTAGCTTCGAAGATCGCGTGTCCAGTTACATAGTTAATGTTTGCGCCTGGAGCGATACCGATACCACCAACTTGAGCAGCTAATGCGTCAGAGATATAGTCACCGTTTAAGTTCATTGTAGCAACTACGTCGAACTCATTTGGACGAGTTAAGATTTGTTGTAAGAAGATATCAGCGATAGAATCTTTAACTAAGATTTTACCAGCTGCTAAAGCGTCAGCTTGTGCTTTGTTCGCTGCTTCTTCACCTTGCTCAGCTTTAATAGCATCGTATTGGTTCCAAGTGAATGTTTGATCAGCAAATTCTTTTTCTGCTAATTCATAACCCCATTTTTTGAATCCACCTTCAGTGAATTTCATGATGTTACCTTTGTGTACTAAAGTAACAGATGGGCGTTTATGATTAATAGCATATTCGATAGCAGAACGTACTAAACGCTCAGTACCTTCTTTAGATACAGGTTTTACACCGATACCAGAAGTTTCTGGGAAACGGATTTTGTTTACACCAAATTCAGATTGTAGGAAGTTGATGATTTTTTGTGCTTGTTCAGAGCCAGATTCGAATTCGATACCAGCATAGATGTCTTCTGTGTTTTCGCGGAAGATAACCATATCAACGTCTTCTGGACGTTTAACTGGAGAAGGTACTCCATCAAAGTGACGTACTGGACGTAAGCATACATATAGGTCAAGCTGTTGACGTAATGCTACGTTTAGAGAGCGGATACCACCACCGATTGGAGTAGTAAGAGGACCTTTGATTGCGATTAGGTATTCGTTGATTTTATCTAAAGTTTCTTGTGGTAACCATTCACCAGTTTGGTTGAATGCTTTTTCACCAGCTAAAACTTCTAACCATTCGATTTTCTTTTCACCGTTGTAAGCTTTTTCTACTGCTGCGTCGATTACGCGTGATGCTGCAGCCCAAATATCTGGACCGATTCCGTCACCTTCGATGAAAGGAATCACTGGATTGTTTGGTACATTAAGTACGCCATTTTCAACTACAATTTTGTTTGACATTGATGTTGCCTCCTAAATTCATAATCATAGGACTGTGTTATACGTAACACAGTCCCAAATATTCTAGCATATTTTCCGAATTAGCGCTCGCTGATTGGAACATATTTTTGCATGCCTGGTCCAACATACTCTGCACGTGGACGGATTAGGCGGTTGTTAGCATATTGCTCTAAAATATGAGCTACCCAACCAGAAGTACGAGATACTGCGAAAATTGGTGTGAATAGGTCATGATCAATACCTAAAGAATCATACACTGACGCAGAGAAGAAGTCTACGTTTGCTGGTAATTTCTTTTGTTCTACGATCATGTCATGGATTTTAACTGACATTTCATAAAGCTCTGGTTTACCAGTTAGCTCAGTTAATTTTTGTGACATTACACGTAAGTGTGGTGCACGTGGGTCGCCTTTGCGGTATACGCGGTGACCGAAGCCCATGATTTTTTCTTTGTTATCTAATTTATTTTGAATATAAGATTCAACGTTTTCTAGTGAGCCGATTTCAGTTAACATTTTCATAACTTGCTCGTTTGCACCACCATGAAGTGGTCCTTTTAATGCACCGATAGCTGCAGTTACACCAGAATAAACATCTGATAATGTAGCTACACATACACGTGCTGTGAATGTAGATGCATTTAATTCGTGGTCAGCATGTAATACTAACGCTTTGTCGAATGCTTCAACTTCGATTGCTGCTGGTTCTTCACCTTTAAGCATGTATAAGAAGTTTGCTGCATATCCTAATTCTGGTTTTGGCGCAACTGGCTCTAAACCTTTACGAACACGCGCAAATGCAGTAACTACTGTAGCAATTTTAGCTTGTAGACGGATAGCTTTACGGTAGTTAGCTTCAGTATCCATAACATCCGCTTCTTCATCGAATACACCAAGTAAAGATACTGCAGTACGTAGTGCAGCCATTGGATGTACAGTTGATAGTGGGTATGTTTTGAATTGGTCTACAACTGCTTGCGGAATAGTCATGTTGTCTGCCAATTGTTGTTTTAATTCAGCTAGCTCGTCCGCTTTTGGTAAACGAGTATGCCATAATAAATAAATTACCTCTTCAAATGACGCGTTCTCTGCTAAATCATCAATGTTGTAACCAACATATGTAAGTGTGTCATCGATAATTGAGCTGATTTTAGATTCCGCTGCTACGATACCTTCTAAACCTTTAGTTGCTGACATAAATTATCGCTCCCTCATACTATATTTTTTAGTTGTAAATGCATTTATTAGGTCGCATTTACGTTTTTTGCTCATATGAACCATTAAGTAAATCGCTTACATTGCTATTATAATCATTTTTGACATCTTTGTGAATGAAAATCCTCCGAATAAAGAAAAAGGTGCGCGAGCGATTATTTATACGTTTCAAAGAGATTCTTTTGTATATATTGACATTAATTCATCATTTGAAATGGGGTGAATTTGTAAAAATGAGGAATATTAAATATTTTTCATACGAAAGAACTACAAGTGTTTTGTTTTTTATATTTTATTTGGTAATATTGTGGTTCGTATTACCTGTGTCACTTGCAATTTTTTTGTCTTTTTCCACATATCCTATCATAAAATTTCTTAACTCGTATTGCAGAATTACCTATTGGCTTGCAGCAATTATTGTGGAAGCACTTATACTAACTTGCATTTTTCTTCTCGTGATCATATCAATCAACAGTATTATTCTTGTCTTCCCTGAAATCAGAGATACACTGCAAAATTTTCCACTTTTTAATGCATATGAATCAATGTTCATCCAAGTTTTAAAGGAAAAATCGCTTTCTATTTTCGATTCAATCTTTATATATATAGCTAATATTTTCCAACTGTTCATGAAGCATGTAATTGAAGTATTTATATTCCTTGTCGCTTACTATTTCGCCCTATTGGAAACTCGCAAATCCCGATATTGGTTTTTTCAATATGTGCCAAAAAAATTCCGCAATGAATGGCAGAAGCATTTTTCTAAAATAATGCAGCTATTTCATTACTTTGTGTACGTGGAGTTTCAGCTATTCACGATTACACTACTCATTCTTTGTGCCGGATTTTTGATCCTCCAATTTGAACAAGCCATCATTAAAGCTTTTATAGTAGCATTTGCAGATGTACTTCCATTCTTTGGGATTGGAGTATTTCTTGTACCCATGAGCATTTACTTTTACTTAAAAGGCAATACCTTTTTATGTGTTGCTATTTTACTTTTGTATCTTTTCGTTCAATTAACAAGGCAGCTAGCTGATTCCATGCTTTGGTCAAATACATTACAATTACGTACATTCCATACCTTTTTCATCAGTGCTGCCTCTATTTTGTTATTTGGTTTTTATGGAATTTTACTTAGCCCCATATTTTTATTTTTGGCAGTTAAACTAAAGGAAAATACTATTTTTGAACGATGATAAATTGACCTTTTTTCATTTTTTTCCGCATCCAATAATAAAAGATTGGTTGGAACATTTTACGAGAAAAAGGCATGAGCAATAATAAACCAACAAAATCTGTTATAAAACCAGGTAATGCTAGAAGTACACCACCGCTGAAATTTAACACTGTATCAACTAATGCTGGCCCAGGAGACTCTCCACGTCCTATCGTATTTTTTACCTTTTGTACAGAATTCATACCTTTATTTTTCACTACATAAATACCAATTATACTCGTAGCAACTATAAGTAATAATGTATTAAAAACACCAATATTTTGACCAATTACTATTAATAACGCCAACTCGGCTAACGCATAGACAATGAAACCAAGAAAAATTTTTCTCATATTTTTCTCCTTTCTATCTGAAAAAGCTATACCATTTATACGTTATTATAGCCCATTAAGTTTCATTTAAAAAATAATGGGCCCTATTCAATGAGAAGATGACGCTATTCTTTTTATAGTAAATTTTCATTCCATGAGGGAAAAGGAATGATTTCAATTTGGTTAAATATTGTTTAAACTAAATTAGCTCATAACCATAACGTGGGGTTGATTTCCGTTCTTGCAGCGGCACCGATGTTGGTCACGAAGACGTTATCACAGGATGTGATGCTCTTAGACCGTTCCTCTATCGCTAATCCCCAAGGAATCGCCCAACCTCCACTCCAATCAACTTATACACACGATATACTTATTAACAAAATGTCATCCCTAGATTTTGGTTATAAACCGCAAAATGCTATTTACTTCTTTATTATAAGAAAAGCTCTACTGCAAATAGTTGCACTAGAGCTTTCTATTATAGATTAAAGAACACTTGCATGCCCTTTGTAAATAACTCCTGTTTCAGCATCCATTGTAATTTCTTGACCGTGGCGAATTAAAGTAGTGGCTTCTTTAACTCCGACGATAACAGGAATGCCAAGGCTTAGTCCTACAACCGCTGCATGACTTGTAAGCCCGCCCTCCTCTGTAATCAGACCAATACAATTTTCAAGTGCTGGCATCATATCACGATCTGAGCCAACCGTTACTAAAATGCATCCTTCTGTACCATAAGCTAGTGCCTCTGCTGCATTTTTTGCAACAACTGTTTTACCTACTACTGAAGCTTTACCTATTCCTTGACCACGAGCTAATAAATCTCCAATGATGTGTACCTTCATTAAGTTAGTAGTACCTGCTTCACCTACTGGTACACCTGCTGTAATGACAACTGCATCACCGTGCGTTACAAAGCCATGCTTCAAGCTCTCATCAACAGCTAGCTCTAAAATTTCATCTGTTGTCGAAACACGTTGACAAACAACTGGGTTTACACCCCAAACTAATGTTAATGCGTGAGCTGTATTGGTAGAGCCTGTTACAGCGACAATCTGTACACCTGGGCGATATTTTGCAATCATTCTAGCTGTGTTACCACTTTCTGTAGGTGCTAGTACTGCCTTCACACCTAAGTTAATCGAAGTATACGCTACTGCCTGAGAAATCGCCTCAGTCATATTTGCCTCTTTTTCACGACTACGTGTAGAGACGATTGCCTTATAGTCTAATGAATTTTCTGTACGCTGCGCGATTTTATTCATTGTTTGTACGGACTCTACTGGATAAAGCCCTGCTGCCGTTTCACCAGATAGCATAATTGCATCTGTACCATCGATAATTGCGTTTGCTACGTCACTAGCCTCTGCTCGTGTTGGACGTGGATTACGCTGCATTGAATCTAACATTTGTGTAGCTGTAATAACTGGTTTACCTACTTGATTACATTTTAAAATTAATTTCTTTTGTACAAGTGGTACTTCTTCTGCCGGGATTTCTACACCTAGGTCACCACGTGCTACCATTAATCCATCTGAAACTAAGATGATTTCGTCGATATTATCGACACCCTCTTGGTTTTCGATTTTCGGGATAATTTGAATGTGGTTACCGCCATTTTGTTCAAGTAATTCTCGTATTTCTAGTACATCCTTTGCTCGACGAACGAACGAGGCTGCAATAAAATCAACACCTTGTTTAATACCGAATAGAATGTCCTGTGCATCTTTTTCTGTTATTCCAGGAAGCTGTACAGAAACACCCGGCACGTTAACACCCTTTTTATTTTTTAAGACACCTGCATTTTCAACAATCGTATGAATAAGGCCTTTTTCCATATCTTTTGCTAATACACGTAATTGAATAAGTCCATCATCTAATAAAATAATAGAGCTTTGCTCAACGTCCTCGATTAAACGATCATACGTTACAGAGAAGCTTGACTCAGTTCCTTCAACTTCAGTCATTGAAATATCAATTACTTGCCCTGCTGCTAAATGCAATTCTCCGTTTTTCATATTATGTGTACGAATTTCAGGACCTTTTGTATCGAGTAAAATCCCAACTGGTTTCCCTAATTTTTGTGCTACTTCGCGAATTAAATTAATACGTACTTCGTGCTCCTCATGAGAACCATGCGAAAAGTTTAAGCGGGCAACATTCATACCTGCTTCTATTAGTTTCTCTAATGTTTCTGGTGTCTCACTTGCTGGACCAATTGTACATACGATTTTTGTTTTTCTCATTTTCTGCCCACTCCGTTTTATGCCAAATTATATTGATAGTTCTTTCATTAAAGTGTATAAACTTACATCTGCCTCATGATTTTTTTCGAAAGCCTCAGGCATATCATAGTCAATAACTTGATGATTGCGGATACCTACCGCCCTGCCAGACTTTCCTTCCATTAGCAATTCAACTGCATGTGCACCGAATTGACTCGCTAGAACACGATCACGCGCAGTAGGTGAACCACCGCGTTGGATATGTCCAAGAACAGAAACACGTGTTTCTTTTCCTGTTTTTTCATATAATAGTTTAGCCAATTCACTACCAGACATGACACCCTCAGCAACTATAATAATGCTATGCTTTTTCCCGCGAGCTGCACCACGGTCTAAGCGTGCCACAATATCATCCAAATTATAATCTTCTTCTGGAATTAAAACTGTTTCAGCTCCAGCTGCAAGACCTGCCCATAAAGCAATGTCCCCTGCATCTCGCCCCATTACCTCAACTATAAAGGAATTTTCATGAGAAGTTGCTGTATCACGGATTTTATCAATTGATTCCACAACTGTATTTAGTGCAGTATCGAATCCTATAGTATACTCGGTTCCAGGTACGTCGTTATCAATTGTTCCTGGTACGCCAACAACAGGAAAGCCTTTTTTCACTAAATCCATAGCTCCACGGTAAGAACCATCACCACCAATAACGACTAGTCCTTCAATACCAGCTTCACGCATATTATCAATGCCTCGCTGCTGAACAGCGTCTTCTTTAAATTCAGGACATCTTGCTGAATTTAAATGTGTACCACCACGTTGAATAATGCCACCTACTGAACCTAAATCAAGATCTTCCATGTTACCTTTTATTAAGCCATCATAGCCATGCTTAATTCCGACAACATCAATTCCATGATATGCTGCTTTACGAACGACTGCACGAATGGCTGCATTCATTCCTGGCGCATCTCCACCACTTGTTAATACGGCAATTTTTTTCATTGTCGAACCTCCTGCAGATACTATTATTATTCACATTAACATGAAAAAACAAACTATGTAAGTGTTCTGAGGCTAGAAAAACATAACTTTTACATAAAAAATAAAAAGAATGCGCTTTCACACACTCTTTCTATTCAAAAACATCCGAAATTTAACATTTATTCAATATATTTTCACGTTTTTTTACGTTGTTCACTCTAGGTATTCTATTTAATCTAAATCACAATTTTTAACTATTTTCGAGCAAATTAACATATTCAAAAACCTAAAACTGTAATTTACGCTTCTGTATATTGGCCAATTTTTTTAAATTTCTCATAACGGTCTTCAATTAATTGTTTGCCATTTAAAGAATTTAATTCTTTAAGTGTATCGCTTATACATTCTTTTATATTAAGTGCTTGCTTCGCTACATTGCGATGTGCTCCACCTGTAATCTCAGGGATAATTCCATCAATAACACCAAGCTCTTTTAAGTCAGGCGCTGTTATACGCATTGCTTCAGCTGCTTGCTTCGCTAGGCTACCATCACGCCATAAAATCGACGCAGCTCCTTCTGGTGAGATAACCGAATATGTTGAGTTTTCTAGCATAAAGACACGATTTGCTACACCTAATGCAAGTGCACCACCGCTTCCGCCTTCCCCAATAACGATTGAAATAACCGGTACTGTTAAGCCCGCCATTTCGACTAGATTTCTGGCAATCGCTTCACTTTGACCGCGTTCTTCAGCTGCCTTACCCGGATAAGCACCTTTCGTATCAATAAAACAAATAATTGGACGGTTAAACTTCTCAGCCTGTTTCATTAAACGTAATGCCTTACGATATCCTTCAGGGTGTGGCATACCGAAATTTCGACGTATGTTTTCCTTTGTGGATTTTCCGCGTTGGTGTCCAATAATTGTTATCGGCTGGCCCTCAAAAAATGCAATTCCGCCCAGAATAGCTGCATCATCACCAAACGTACGATCACCATGTAACTCAATAAAGTTTTCACACATAGCTTCTATATATTGTAAAGTTGTTGGTCGTTCTGGATGTCTAGCAACCTGTACACGATCCCATGGCTTCATATTGGCATAAATTGATTGTTCAAGCTGTGTCAGACGTGTTTCAAGCTTTTCGATTTCGCCTGTCATATCTACATCTGCTTCGGTAGCAATCGTTTTTAATTCATCAATTTTTTCACGTAATTGTACTACTGGTTCTTCAAAAGCTAAATTTTTAGACATGTTGCACGCCGCCTTTCGTATGCATTTTTACAAGTACAGCTACTTGGTTTCGTAAATCTTTTCGATGGAAAATGGCATCAAGCTGACCATGCGCCAGTAAAAATTCAGCCGTTTGGAAATCACTTGGTAGTTTTTCTCTTACTGTTTCTTCGATTACACGACGACCAGCAAAGCCAATCAATGCTTGTGGCTCCGCGATATTAATATCTCCAACAGAGGCAAAACTCGCAGAAACGCCACCTGTTGTAGGATGCGTGAGTATTGAAATAAACAATAGACCTTCATCACTATGACGTTTTAATGCCACACTCGTTTTTGCCATTTGCATTAATGATAGGACGCCTTCTTGCATGCGCGCTCCGCCACTTGCTGTAAAGATAATAAACGGTACACGTAATTCAGTAGCTTTTTCAACAGCACGTGTAATTTTTTCTCCGACAACTGAGCCCATTGAACCCATACGGAAATGAGAATCCATAATTGCAACAACAATTTCTTCTCCATCAAGGGTCCCTTTTCCTGTCAGTACAGCTTCGTTTAATCCCGTTTTTTGTTGATCCGCTGAAATTTTTTCAACATAAGCAGGGAAATTAAGAGGATTACTTGTTTGTAAATGATCGTCCATTGAAACAAATGAACCTTCATCTAAAAAATAGGCTACGCGCTCCTGTGCTGTCATTTTGAAGTGATGGTCACATTTTGAACATACTTTACTATTTTTTTCTAATTCCTTCGTTAATTGAATGTGACGGCATTCTGGACATTTTGTCATAAGTCCTTCTGGAAATCCCTTTTCTTGTCCATCCTCTTTCTTTTTAGTAAATAGGCTACGAATTGCCATGTTTGACTCCCCCTTTGTTGTCTAATTACTTTGTACAGTCTTCATCCACTGCTCGTAAGCTTTTAATGCTTCTTTTTCATAGCCTAGCTGCATCGATTTCAACATAGTTTGAATGATTAATTTTTCTTCTTCTGTTGAGTTTCGATTTAAACGGTCACCGTCATAAACTGCTAATTGAAACCATACTTTTAGTGAAAGACGATTTCCTGACGTGATTATTATTTCCCGTAAAACATCCAGACAATTAATCGTACCTTCTATCTCTAGCTTTACAAAAAAACTGTCCCACACAGGTAGTGTTCGCAGAGTTTCTATACAACTTATTACGCGAATAGCTTCCTTTTCATGAATTTGTCGCGTTAATTCGACATCCTTTTTTGATTTTTCATCTTCTAATATAAACATCGACAGTATTTCTACGAGCTGATGCTTTTGTGTGGAAGCTAGGAATGTACCTCCCCCATGTTTCGTTTCAATAAGACCTAATAATTCTAAGCTTCGCAATGCCTCTCTCACAGAGGATCGCCCGACACTTAGACGTTCTGAAAGGACTCGTTCAGAAGGGAGCTTTTCACCAGCCTGTATTTTTTCAGTTTTAATAAGTTGTCGTAGTTGCTGGACGATATCTAAAAACACTTTCTTTTGTTCGGTTTTTTTATCCATACGATCAACTCCTCGTTCTATTATTTTCGCCTTGGCCTAATTGTAGCTGTCGCTTCGCTTTCGCACAGAAAAACATTTGTTGCTGTCGCTTCGCTTTCGCGTAGATAAACAATGCGTCCTAAGGCTTTATCTTCAAAGATGGAGTCTTCTACTGAATGAAGACTAAAGTGGTCTGGCCACTTTTCAACATTGACTATAGCTTACAAAAAAATTATTAAAAAGTAAAGAAAAAAACTGCATAAAAATATATGCAGTTTCTAGAATTTTCTTCAATTTCATATTCTTTTCGTCGTTTGTGCATGTTTTACTTTCACTTGAGGTCTACCAAAGCGCCTTTCCAGCGTTCCCTCAATGTAAAGCAATTCATCTTCTAGTAACAGCTCTTGAACAAGATGAAAAACTTGCGGGAATAAAGTTACAGACACCGTCCCAAACTCATCCTGAAGCTGCACAAAGGCCATTTGTTCACCTTTTTTAGTGCGTATTTTTTTTACTTCTTCTATCATGCCAATCATTTTTACATACGTTCCCTCACGAGCATGTTTTAACTCTCGGCACGTATTATTTACTTCATTCCAAAAAGTTCTTTCCTCTGAGACCGGATGTGCTGAGATATAATAACCAAGACTTTCCTTTTCATGGAGTAATTTTTCTTTTTGTTGCATCGCTTCCGCTTCCATATACTTCGGTTTACCAAAACTAAAGGCAGTTGCCGACTCTATATCAATGTCCTCAGTTGGTCTTAACAATTCAGCATGCTTTAAGGCTGCCTCCAATGTTGCTATTAGTACAGCACGATCTTTACCTATATAATCGAGGGCACCCGCGAAAATTAAAGATTCCATAACTTTTGGTTTAAAATGCTGTGCACTTAAAGCAACCGCCAAGTCAAATAGATTATTAAATGCTTCTGCGTTCGTTTTGCGTAAGGTACTCACCGTCTCTATAAATGTATGAGGTACTCCCTTTATTCCGGATAAACTATAGCGAATTCCATCCTTTTCAACAGTAAAAAATTTTGTACTCTGTTTTAATGAAGGTGGATAAAATGGAATCCCCTTCTCTTTCGCTTCACTCACAACCTGTAGGATTTTCTCCACATTTCCTGTGGCATTTGATAAAAGTGCTGTATAAAAGCTTTGTGGGAAATGTGCCTTTAAATAAGCCATTTGGTAGGAAATAACACTATATGCGACAGCATGGCTTTTTGGGAAACCATAGTCTGCAAAGCGCACAATTAATGCATACACTTCTTCTGCCACATGAACGTCAAAGCCTTGTTTCATTGCTCCCTTTACAAACGCAGCACGTTGTTCCTCTAATACTTGACGATTTTTTTTACTTACCGCCCGTCGCAATAAATCCGCTTGTCCCATCGTAAAACCTGCCATCACCGAAGCAATTTGCATGATCTGTTCTTGATAAACTATGACACCAAATGTCTCTCTTAAAATGGATTCTAAAGCTGGATGTGGCATAGTAACTGATTCCCTACCCGCTTTCCGTCTTGCATATACAGGAATAAAATCCATCGGACCAGGGCGATACAACGCATTGACTGCCACTATATCTAAAAAATGGGTTGGATGAATATCACGTAAAGCTTGCTTCATACCTTCCGATTCTAATTGGAAAATCCCTAATGTATCTCCCATTTGAAGAAGCTGAAATGTCTTTTCATCCTGCATTGGAATAAGGTCAAACTCTATCCAAGGACCACCGGCTTTATAAATTGACCAACGTATCTGCTCTAAAATTGTCAGGTTGCGCAATCCTAAAAAGTCCATTTTGACAAGTCCACTAGCTTCTACATCTCCCATCGGCCATTGCGTACAATATATTCCATCATGCCCTTCTTCAATCGGTATCGTATTGACTAACGGTGAAGGTGACAGCACAATCCCAGCCGCATGAGTAGAAGAATTTCTTGGCAACCCTTCAAGTTTTAACGCCACTTCAAACCAGCGACGATGTTTTTCATCCTCGGCTAGCCAGCCTTGTAAGCCTTGTGATTCGGCAACTGCATTCTGCAATGTTATCCCAGGCTTATTTGGAATCATTTTTGAGATTTTCTCCAATGTTTCAGCGTCAAAACCAAAAACACGGGCAACATCTCTAGCTACGGCCTTAGCAGATAAAGTGCCAAACGTAATAATTTGCGCTACATTTGCCTTTCCATATTTCTGAGCGACATAGTGGATGACTTTTTGTCTTTTACTGTCGACAAAATCGATATCAATATCTGGCAATGTAACACGTTCAGGGTTTAAAAATCGTTCAAATAATAAGCCGTAAACTAATGGATCTACTTGCGTAATTGATAAGCTATAAGCCACAAGAGAACTCGCTGAAGAACCACGACCAGGACCTGTTAAAATACGATTTTCTTTAGCAAAATGCATAAAATCTGCAACAATTAAAAAATAATCTGCAAAGCCCATTGAACAAATAATTTCAAGCTCGTATTGAAGTCGCTCCTGATAAACTTGAGGAATTTCAATTTGCTTAAAACGATCCGCTAATCCTGCAAAAGCCTCTTTGACTAGCAAGCTTTCGGCTGTTTCATCAGTTGACACAGGAAATTTAGGCATTTGGACGTGCATTTCAGGAATTTCCGCGGTACAGCTAGCTAGCATCGTTGCACTAGACTCAAGCCACTCTGGATGATCCGCAAACCAACTTCGCCATTCCTCTTCCGTTGGAGCGAAATAACCTTGTAAACGGTCTGATAACATTGTATCAGTAATCTTTTCACCTGCATCTATTGCTCTTGCAGCCTCAAAGGCAAAATGATCTTCCGGACGTAAAAAATAGCAGCTTTGGGAAGCAACCATCGTTATGTTCATATTTTCGCACCATGCTACATACATTTCTTCTTTTTCAGCTATCATTCCTGTTGGTCTTGCTATGCCTATAAATAATTGCTTTCCAAATACCTTGTTTAGAGCACTTGCTACTTCAGTCCAATCCTCAATTTCTACTAAATCATCCGAAGAAAGTAATGCCACACAGCCCGCTGCATATCCTTCAAGCCATTTCCACGGTAGTGCATCATCTTCTCTAATAGAAACTGCACTACTAATCTTTAAAAGATGTTGGTAACCTTCTTGCGTCTGAGCATACAGCACAAGTGGAACCTTTCTTTCTTGCCATTGTATGTTTATCGAGAGCCCTAATACAGCATGAATATTCGCTTGCCGCAACGCTTTACAAAAAGGCAAAAGCCCATACAATTTTGAATTGACGATTGCACAGGCCTGAGTATTTTGCTCTTGTAAAAAAGGGATCAATTGTTCAAGCCGAATCGTACTTTTCAATAAATCCGCGCTCGTATGCATTTTCGTATATACATGTGTCAAATGAATCCCTTCCTTTCTAGGTATTAAAGATAATATTAAATTTAAAGCTTTGAATAAAAAAGGTGTATTGATTAACCATTTTTAGCCAAACTAATTAATTAGAAGGCTCTGATATCCGCTACAGGCTACAATCAGCTAAAATGGAAATATATTAGTAAAATAGCAACAAAAAGTCCTTTATCGCTCAATATCCCCAATTAACACGCCTGTATTATTATTTTTGTTAGCGCACGATCGTCGCAAGATCACAATTTTATTGGTTCGCAAACGAATAATCACGTTATTGGTATGCCTTACAAATTTCCTGTATTCTCGTTATAACATGGTCTGCTTCTTCCCATGAGTAAGCTGTAGCTCCAGAAGCAAGCGGATGTCCACCACCATTAAATTCCTTTGCCAAAGTGTTAATAATAGGGCCTTTTGAACGTAAACGCACACGAATCTGATCTGCCTCTTCAATGAAAATCACCCATGCACAAATACCTTTCACACTTCCAAGACAGCCAACTAACAAGGAGGCTTCTGACGGTACAGCATTGAATTCTGCCAGCAATTCCTTTGTCAGCTTGATATGTGCTGCTCCATACTCATCCATTTTGAAATTTTGATAAATATAGCCCTGTAAATTTAAAAGCTTTTGATCCATTTCATACATTCCATCGAAAATTTGATTTCGATCAAAATTATATGCAATAAGCTCTCCTGCAATTTTAAACGTTTTTACGGTTGTGCTAGGGAATTGGAAACGTCCTGTATCCCCTACAATTCCAGCAAATAATAATCTTGCGGAGGCATGAGGTAGAATCCAGTTTGCTATTTGTTTCCCTTCCTCAAACAGCTCATAAATCATTTCACTACAAGAGCTCGCATTCGTATCAACCCACAGTAAATCACCATACGCATCATCATTTGGATGATGATCTATTTTAATGACCATTTTACCCTTTGTATAGCGTTGATCGTCTACACGTTCAGTATTTGCCGTATCTGTCACTATAACTAAAGCATCGTCGTATATATCATCCGTAATGCGGTCTGGTTTCGCTAAAAATGATAATGATTCATCATGATCACCTACAGCAAAAACTTTCTTTTCCGGATAATTTGCTAAAATTAGCTCTTTTAACCCTTGCTGAGATCCATAAGCATCTGGATCCGGACGCACATGGCGATGAATAACGATTGTTTCATATGAAGCAATTGTGTCGATGATTTGTCTTTTCAAATTAATTCCCCCAAAAATGATAGTAATAACCGTTAGCATTTTTCTTCAATAATAGTTACAATAATGACTAGTTATGCTAGGAGGTTTACTATGCTCAATTTAATATTTGTGTTTGCAATAATCATATCATTTGTTTTTTATTTTTATTTTAAAACAAAACAGTTTCGCTCTCCATTACCGATCGCTAAAAATTGGTACAAAAGTAAAGCCAATGTAAGTTTTGGTGCATTTATTCTTTTATTTGGTTTAAACCAAGCATATTTATTCCCTGAGTTATATACATTTATTATTGTAGCAATTCTTGTCGTTTTAGGCATCTTTGTTATTATCGAAAATATTAAAAAGGTTCGACACTACGGTCAATTTGTTGAAGAAGAATACCGTATTAACAAATGAATAATCAATTATGCCTCGGCATAATTGCGTCTGGAATCGGTCGTTGCCATAGGACGTGACGTTCTTAGACTGAGTTCCGACACCCGCTGAAAGAAGTAAAAGGGATGGCCTAGCATTTACCCTAGGCCATCCCTTTTTGTCTTTTCTTAACGTTCTAGTAGTTGGAACATCATCATTGCCTTCCCTACAAGAATTTGTTGATTGAACACTTCGAAGTCCATTTTCACAAACTTACGACTCATATCTAGTATTCGAGGCTTTACAATAAGTGTACTTTCCATTTGCACAGGCTTGATGAAATAAATCGTCATGTTTTCGGCAACTGCATCCCCACGTTTACGACGCTTTAATGCAAATGAGCCAACTTCTGCTAATAAAGTTGTAAATGCTCCATAAGAAATTGCCCCATATTGGTTTGTCATTTGAGGTGTTACTTTAAACTCTACGATTAGTTCTTCATCGCCAAGCACCTTCATCTCATTTTTCACTAAATCATCGATTGTTTCACCATGTTGTGGTTGTCTTTGAGCAAGTTGAAGCGCTTTTAGTACATCTTGTCGACTAATAACACCTTGCAAAACATTGTCATCATCAACGATTGGTAACAGGTCAATCCCTTCCCAAATCATACGATGTCCTGCAGAAGCAACACTCATTTTCATCGATCCAGCAATCGGATTTTTTGTCATAACCTTTTCAATAAGCTCGTTTTCTTCTCGACCAATAACGTCTTTTACCGTAATCATCCCAGCAAGCTTATTGTTTGCTGTAACAACAGGAAATGCACCATGAGTTGTTCGTTCATTTAGCTTTTGGAAATGATGAATTGTTTCATCATTTCGAAGAACAGCCGTATCAGTCATAGGTACATAAATATCTTCAATAAATAAAATATCTTTTTTGATTAATTGGTCATAAATTGCACGGTTAATCATTGTTGCCACGGTAAAGGTGTCATAGCTTGTTGAAATGATTGGTAGGTCCAAGGAATCTGCAAGTAACTTATTGTCCTCAGTTGTATCAAAGCCCCCTGTAATTAAAACAGCTGCCCCAGCTCGCAGTGCATTTTCATGTGCTCTAATACGGTTACCTACGATTAGCAAGCTTCCTGCATCTGTATAACGCATCATATCTTCTAATTGCATGGCACCAATAACAAATTTCGTTAACGTTTTATGTAGACCCGTTTTTCCACCTAAGACTTGGCCATCTACAATGTTAACTATTTCAGCGAAGGTTAATCGCTCAATATTTTCTTTCTTTTTCTTCTCAATACGAATTGTTCCAACACGTTCAATAGAGCTTACTAAACGACGATTTTCCGCTTCTTTAATGGCACGGTATGCCGTTCCTTCACTCACCTGCATTTCCTTTGCAATTTGACGTACTGAAATTTTATCGCCCACGGGTAGTGATTCGATGTATTGTAAAATTTTCTCATGTTTTGTAGACAAATTATCACCTATTTCTCAAGCATCAATTCTGCTCTTAGTGTACCATATTTTTTATCAAAATATTTAATATAAAGTGATGAATTTGTTTTCATTCCCCATCATTTCAACTACGCACGTGGTGCCAATCCATATAGTACAGCAGTGTCGCTAATTAGGAACAGTTTACTTTTTCACCCGCTTTTAAAATTTGAACCTCTGCATTTTGCACTAAATCTGCAAAAGTTTGTGGATCCTGCTCGATTGGAGGGAAAGTATTATAATGAACTGGTACGACAATTTTCGGCTTCAAAAATGAAACTGCACAAGCCGCATCTTCTGGACCCATCGTGAAGTTGTCACCAATTGGTAAAAATGCAACATCAATAGGATGGCGTTCTCCAATTAATTTCATATCACTAAACAACGCCGTATCCCCTGCATGATAGATAGTTAATCCTTCGATAAACAATAATATTCCAGCAGGCATTCCCATATATATAATTTCATTATTTTCAGTTACATATGACGAACCATGGAAGGCTTGAGTAAATTTCACTTTACCAAAATCAAATTCCTTGGCTCCCCCTATATGCATTGGATGCGCTTTCACTCCTTGCCAAGAAATCCAATTAGCTAGCTCATTTGGTGCAATGACGAGTGCATCTTTTTTCTTTGCAAGCTCCACTGTATCACCAACATGATCATTATGGCCATGTGTAAGTAAAATAATATCCGGTGCTTCATCAGAAACCTTTAAATCAGTTTGCCCATTGCCATTAATGAATGGATCTATCAATATTGTTTTCCCATTTGATTGAATTTTGACAACTGAATGTCCATGATAACTAATTTCCATATATGTTTCCTCCCTGCAGTACATATTGTGCTACATCATTTTTATTCGCTATCCATGCGATTTTCCCCTTTTTTTGATATGCTTGTACAGAGAATAATAGCATCCTTTCCTAACAAAGCTATACCCTGTTAGGAGACAATTATTCATAGCGTCGAATTCGAGTTTTAGATTGCTCAAAGGTCGATGCCTCATCATGCAGGCTATTATTTTTGTTGAGCACGCGAAATTTTTTTAATGCAACAAGAGGAGGAAATGTTTATGTCAAAGGTTGAAGAAATTCAAAATTATTTGCAACAAAACCAAATTGATGCCGCTTTCGTAACGACACCAGACAATGTTTTTTACGTTTCAGGCTTTAAAAGTAACCCACATGAAAGATTACTAGGTGTGGTGATTTTTAAAGAAGCAGAACCTTTTTTAATTTGCCCACAAATGGAGATCCCAGATGCGAAGGATGCAGGTTGGTCTTACGAGGTCATCGGTCACCAAGATACTGAAAATTCAATGGAAGTTCTTGCACAAGCGATTAAAGATCGAAATGTTAACCCACAAACGTTTGCTATTGAAAAAGCTCAGCTTATTGTAGAGCGTTTTGAAGCTTTACAACAATCATTCCCGCAGGCAAGTTTTGTCCGTCTCGACGAAAAAATCAATGCTATGCGAGTAATTAAAGATGAAAATGAACTAGAAAAATTACGTAAAGCTGCCGAACTAGCAGACTATGCTATTGAAATCGGCTGTAAAGAAATCGCTGAAGGCAAAACAGAGATGGAAATCTTAACAGCGATAGAAAGTGCCATTCAGGATAAAGGCTGCAAGATGTCCTTTGAGACAATGGTATTAAGCGGTCCAAAAACAGCCTCTCCACACGGGAAACCAGGTGCTCGAAAAATAGAAAAAGGCGATTTGATATTATTTGACCTTGGTGTAATTTACGACGGTTATTGTTCTGACATTACACGTACTGTTGCCTTTGGTGAACCTAGTGAGGCACAAAAGGAAATCTACAACACAGTCCTTTCTGCTAATACAAATGCAATTGCAGCAGTAAAACCAGGTGTTCGCGCAATGGATTTAGATAAAATCGCTCGTGATACTATTACTGATGCAGGCTATGGCGAATATTTCACACACCGACTTGGTCACGGTCTCGGCATTTCTGTACATGAATTCCCATCTGTGACAGGCGCAAATGAAATGACAATGGAGGAAGGCATGGTCTTCACAATTGAACCAGGTATCTATAAATCTGATGTGACTGGTGTCCGTATTGAAGATGATGTAGTAGTAACAAAAGAGGGAGTAGAAGTACTAACAAAATTCCCTAAAGAATTGATTGTACTGTAAGTTTATTTAAGAAAAAGGAAGCAACCAACATGGTGCTTCCTTTTTTTAGTGGCGAGTATGCTCTTCGGCAAAACGGGGGCGCTTCCTGGGTGCGTCCGATGAGCCACTTCGCTTCGCTGCAGGTTCTCGGGCCAACAGATGTTTTTTGCGCGAAAGCGAAGCGGCAACAACAAAAGGGTTTTGTCTGTGCGAAAGCGAAGC